>JAYWCS010000087.1:0-8659 GCA_043780315.1 Bacteroidota bacterium
TGCAACTGACAGGTCGTATTAGCCTGCCAGGGACCATGGGGACGGCCATTGATATACATCGAACAGGATCCGCAAATGCCTTCCCGGCAATCATGATCAAATGCCACCGGCTCCTGCCCTTCTGTGATCAGTCTTTCATTTAAAACGTCCATCATTTCCAAAAACGACATTTCAGATGAGATATCCGATACTTTGTATGTTGCAAAATCACCCTTTGACTTGGAATTTTTCTGTCGCCAGATCTTCAGGGTGAGATTCATTTTGTAATGGTCCATACGATAATGTAAAAATGTAGAAAAGTGGAAATTTGATTCTTTCAGCAGTTCGTTTTATTTTTTTCAAATATCCTTTGATCCTTTTCTGGTTGATATTATTATTTTAGATTGAACGGATATAATCTTTTTTAGTTCACTCGCATTGATCCCGACTGATTTCCAATGGACCTCTACTTGTAGCTCCGCTGACTCGGCTTGGCCACATCAAATAACAGGGTCTCTGCGTGCAGTGCCCATTCATGTTCGGATTTAAATTCCCAGGCTGCAACATAACTGAAGCGTTCGTCGTCCCGTTTTGCTTCGCCGTCGTCTGTCTGCATTTCTTCACGAAAATGTCCGCCACAACTCTCGTTTCTATCTAAGGCATCCACGCACATTAGTTCTCCGAGTTCGATAAAGTCCGCCACCCGGTTGGCTTTATCCAGCTCCGGATTCATCTCCAGGATATCACCCGGAATTTTCAGGTCGCTGTAAAATTCTTTTTTCAACTGCTGTACTTCGGCAATCGCTTGTTTCAACCCCGCTTCATTGCGCGCCATCCCACATTTGTCCCAGATAATTTTACCCAGCTGTTTATGAAAATGGTCGACGGTTTTTGTTCCGTTGATATTTTTTAAACGGTTCATGCGGTCAGCAACATTTTTTTCTGCTTTCACAAATTCCGGGTGATCGGTTGGGACCACCTGTGTATGAATTTCATCTGCGAGATAATTTCCAACAGTATAGGGAATCACAAAATAACCATCGGCCAGCCCCTGCATTAACGCAGAAGCTCCGAGACGGTTTGCTCCATGATCAGAAAAATTTGCTTCTCCCAGACAATACAATCCGGGAATCGTGGTCATGAGTTCATAATTCACCCAAAGGCCACCCATCGTATAATGTACCGCCGGATAAATACGCATGGGTATTTCGTATGGATTTTCACCGGTGATTTTTTCATACATATTGAACAGGTTACCATACTTCTCTTTCACTACCTCTTTACCGTATTTCCGAATTTCTTCGACCGAAGCCTGATCATGTCCGTGTTTATGACTCTCTACTTTCCCATAACGCAGAATCGCTTCGGCATAATCGAGATATACCGCTTGCCTTGAAGTACCAACTCCATAACCGGCATCACATCTTTCTTTCGCTGCGCGGCTCGCCACATCGCGGGGAACCAGATTTCCGAAAGCCGGATATCTTCTTTCTAAATAATAATCTCTTTCTTCTTCCGGAATATCTGCCGGCTTACGCGTTTCATTTTGTTTCTTCGGAACCCATATGCGGCCATCATTACGCAGGGATTCTGACATCAGGGTGAGTTTCGACTGGTAGTCGCCCGAGACCGGAATACAGGTTGGATGAATTTGTGTGAAGCAGGGATTCGCGAAATACGCGCCCTGACGGTGAGCCTTCCAGGCCGCTGTAACATTACAACCCATTGCATTCGTGGAGAGATAAAATACATTTCCGTAACCGCCTGTACAAAGCAATACCGTATGACCGAAATGTCTTTCCAGTTCGCCGCTCAATAAATTTCTCGTGATGATGCCACGCGCTTTTCCGTCGATCACCACCAGCTCCTGCATTTCATGACGCGCATACATGGTTACATTCCCGAGCGCGATCTGACGCTCCAGCGCCTGATAGGCACCAATGAGTAACTGCTGTCCGGTTTGCCCGGCAGCATAAAAAGTTCTCTGAACCTGGGTGCCACCGAAAGACCGGTTGCTAAGTAATCCACCGTATTCACGGGCGAAGGGCACACCCTGCGCCACACACTGGTCGATAATATTAACACTTACTTCTGCCAGCCGGTGTACATTCGATTCGCGGGAACGATAATCGCCGCCCTTGATCGTATCGTAAAACAATCTGAACACACTGTCACCGTCGTTCTGATAATTTTTTGCAGCATTGATGCCACCCTGGGCCGCAATGCTATGCGCCCGGCGTGGCGAATCCTGAAAGCAATACGCTTTTACTTTGTATCCGAGCTCTGCGAGGGCAGCAGCTGCCGAAGCACCCGCCAGTCCCGTTCCAACGACAATGATTTCAATCTTGCGTTTGTTAGCCGGGTTCACCAGCTTGACATGACCCTTATATTCATTCCATCTTTGCTCAAGCGGACCAGGAGGAATTTTTGAATCGAGCATTTTCTGAATTTGGAAATTTTAAAATTTGTAAACTTATACTTTAACTTACCCAGCCCAGATACACCGAGATGGGCATCATGGCAAAGGCGAGCGATACGATGATAGCAAAACCGAATCCCAACCCTTTAAT
The DNA here is from genome assembly GCA_043780315.1 of Bacteroidota bacterium. Classification (GTDB taxonomy): domain Bacteria; phylum Bacteroidota; class Bacteroidia; order Chitinophagales; family Chitinophagaceae; genus Puia. The sequence goes on from JAYWCS010000087.1 coordinate 2,550, forward strand.
CAGGTTGATATATTTTCCGTTGGGAACACCCAACGTTCTAAAGGCACTTTGAAAACCGTGCAACAGGTGATATAATAAAGAGATGCAGCCCAGTACATAGAGCGTCACCACCAATGGATCCTGAAATACGCGAACGATTTCTCCATATTGATTTGCGATTTCTTTCCCGTTGACTTCTGCAGAGGGCAGGTCACTGAACCGTGAAGGAACCCAGAAATGTGATAAATGCATCACCAGAAAAAAAAGTAGCAGGGTTCCGAGCAAACCCATACTGCGGCTATACCATTTACTGCCTTTGTTGCCGAGAGAAATGGCATAACCGGTTTTACGGCGTTTGCGGTTTTGCACTTCGAGCACTAGACCCTGAATGATATGCAGTAAGAGAAAAGCAAATAGGCCCACCTCCAAAATCCGCACCAGCACCGTTGTTCCCATAAAATGGGAAGCAAGGTTAAACATCTTCCCATCATCACCTGCCCAGATGGTGGCATTGATGCCTACATGAATCACGAGGAAAGTAATGAGAAAGATGCCGGTTAAAGACATGATAAACTTCTTGCCGATCGACGAGGTAAAGAATTCAGACCATTTCATAGTTCCGTGAAAATTGAGAATCAGAGGAATAATGCAAAAATAAGGCAGGAAATGGGAAATCCCTATCTTAGCCGCTCAAAAATCTGTTTGATGAAGCGCGAAGAAGATTTTGAAGCCAATCTTTCCGGTGAAGATGGAACGACAGAGGAAACGAAAACAAGTTGGTTTAAGCGGATTAAAAAGGGCATCCTTACCAGTACGGCGGAGAAAAAGGAAACGCCGGAAGGACTGTGGACCAAATGCCCGAGTTGTAATTATATATGTACCGTAACCGAACTTAGGGAAAACTTATTTGTATGTCCAAAAGACGGTCACCATCACCGCATCGGAAGTGATGAATATTTCGAGATTCTTTTCAACAATAATAAATACGATATTTTCTTTGAAAATATACGCTCTAAAGACTTTCTGCATTTCACTGATCTGAAGTCTTACCAAAAACGTTTAGAAGAAACCTGGAGCAAAACGGATATTACTGATTCGATTCGCATCGCGGCCGGATTGATCCGCGAACACCATGTAGTGCTCGGTTGTATGGATTTTGAATTCATCGGCGGATCCCTGGGGAGTGTGATGGGCGAACGTATTGCGCGGGCGGTAGATTATTGCCTGGAGCATAAAGTACCCCTGATGATTATTTGTAAATCAGGTGGTGCGCGCATGATGGAAAGTGCTTTTTCATTAATGCAGCTCGCAAAAGTTTCTGCCAAACTTTCTCAAATGACGGACGCCCGCTTACCCTATATTTCTTTGTTGACCGATCCCTCATTTGGAGGGATCTCTGCTTCCTTCGGCATGCTCGGCGACCTCAATATCGCAGAACCCGGGGCACTGATAGGCTTTGCCGGTCCCCGCGTAATCCGCGAAACAATAAAGAAAGATCTTCCGGAAGGTTTTCAACGCAGTGAATTCCTGCTCGATCATGGATTTCTTGATTTCATCGTCAGCCGGAAAGAACTGAAGAATAAGATTGCCACCGTGCTCACCCTATTAAAGAATTAACCCCTCGGTTTTTATTAATTTCCACCGGTTTTTATGACTGAAATCAGGAATCGTTCGGCGTATCATGAATATTTCATCGAAGAAAAGTACGATGCAGGTATTGTATTGGTTGGAACGGAAGTGAAGTCCATTCGCGAAGGAAAACTCAATTTTGCCGATAGTTTTTGCATTTTCTTCCAGTCTGAACTCTGGGTCCGCAACATGCATATTGCTGAATATCGTTTCGGAACGACCAATAACCATATGGCCGTTCATGACCGGAAACTGCTGCTGAGACGTAAGGAACTCCGCAAACTCGAAAATAAACTGAAGGATAAGGGTTTTACCATTATCCCCCTGCGGATCTATATGAACGAAAAAAGCCTGGTCAAGATGGAAATAGGACTGGCAAAGGGGAAAAAACTCTATGATAAGCGTGAATCCATTAAAGAAAGAGATACCCAACGCGAAATCAAAAGGTATCTGAAATAACCATTCTTTGTTAAAAGCACCCGTTTTCTGCCAGAATGTGCAAAATAAACCGGCGATGGTATAATGATTGCCTTGTTCTCACGTTAAATCGTACGAACAATCTTATACTCAACCGAATGAAAAATGTGGTTCTTCTCTTATTTGCTTTTGCCATATTGAACGCTAAGGCTCAGAAAGTTACCGGATATTGGTATGGCCAGGCAAACGTGGAAATGGCCGGCATTCAGAATAACTACCTCACCGAACTTATTATCTCCCAGAAAGGCAACAAAGTCAGGGGTTTTTTCGGATATTATTTCAAAGATATTTATCAGAGTTTTGTCGTTAAGGGAACCTTTGATCCTAAAACCCGAAAACTAATCATCAACGATATTCCGATCATTTATTTCAAAACCAATTCCACGATGAACAGCGTGGATTGTATCACTAGTTTTTACGGTACCCTGCGGGTTTCCAAAGTAAAAACGGAACTGAACGGATATTTCTACCGGGATAAAAAATACATGTATACCTGCCCCGATCTGCGCGTAAATTATTTGTTGTATGCGGAAGCCAAAGTGGACGACAGTATTTTCAGAGATCTGTCGAGTACCCGAAGTTTCTGGAAGTCCGCAACCCCGCCGGCTGAGCTGGTGAAAGGAAACGATGCGAAACAGGAAACGGAAATGCTGGCCCTTGCCGATCCCATACCGGTTGTAAAAAAACCCGTCGCGATCGCGGCCCCGGCGGCAGAGCCGGATATCGTTAAAATCAACGAAAATTTCAAAAAAAGAAAGCAGATTGTCAGCAAACAAATTGAAGTATCATCCGATAGCGTGCGGTTGAGTTTCTATGATAATGCTGAAGTGGATGGCGATAGTATCTCCGTCTTTTTAAATGGCAAACTAATGATTGCCCATCAGGGATTGAGTGAACGTGCTTTTAATCTCTATGTACAACTGGACAGCAGCCTCGAAATAAATGAAGTGAGCATGTTTGCAGAAAACCTCGGCAAATACCCACCCAATACAGCGCTAATGGTTATCAGCGATGGAGATAAACGATACGAGACGTACCTCTCCAGTGATTTTAAAGGAAACGCCACCATCCGTTTAAAGCACAAGCGAAACTCCGTCGCGGGCAATTAAATACCTATTTACACATCTGCAGCAAGAATCACCCAATTCTTCTTATTTTCAATGGGCAGCCCGCAGAATCCGGGCGCTTCCGGAAAAAAATGATCACGAACAAAACGAAATCCGGCATACTGATTTCACTCTTTACCCTGGGGATAACCGGTATTGTTTTTTTTGCGTGGAGAAAACATGCGAAATACGAATCGCTCAATCAGCAGTATCAGCAGGGATTAAAAATTGTCTACGACAGACATTTATTGTTTTGTCCCGACGCAACGATTGCCTATTGCGATTCCGTGCTGGCACTCCCGGTCATCACGGCCAGTGAAAATATGTCCGTCCGATTTACAAAAGCTTTTACCTTATTAAAACTCGGCAAAGAACCGGATGCCATCAAAATATTTCAGCAACTGCTTCTTCAGTTACAGCCTGGAAATAATGGTCAGCTGGCTACCAATTCCCGCATGTTTCTCGCTCTGGCCTATCTTCGGTTGGGAGAAAGAAACAACTGCCTCCTCAATCACTCCAACGGCTCCTGTATCTTTCCCCTGCAAGGCAATGGCATCTATACGGATCCGGGCATGTCGGAGAAAGCCATTAGCTTATATCAGGAAATTTTAAAGCTGGATTCGAATGACCTCGAGTCGCGCTGGCTTTTGAATATCGCATATATGACTATTGGCCAGTACCCTTCCAAGATACCGGCTCCCTGGTTAATTCCCGGTCTGGATGCAGACGACTCCTCGTACCATGTGCGCGCTTTCAAAGATCTGGCGGGAAGCCTGAAACTGAATGGCGCTAAAAACAGATCCGGTGGAACGGTGATCGACGATCTGGATAACGACGGGTACCTGGATATCGTTACGTCTTCCTGGGGTCTCGAAGATGGAATGCATTATTTTAAAAATAATGCCGACGGAACATTCACCGATGTGTCTGAGAAGTCAGGACTCAGTAAAATAAAAGGAGGCCTCAATCTGATTCAGGCAGACTATAATAACGACGGGTATGTTGATATTTTTGTTTTGCGCGGCGCCTGGATGGGTGAATTTGGGAAGCAGCCGAATACACTCCTGAAAAATAATGGTGACGGAACATTCAGCGACGTGACGATTTCCAGCGGACTGCTTTCTTTTCATCCAACACAAACGGCCACCTGGGCAGATTTCAACAACGACGGATGGCTCGATTTATTTATTGGCAATGAAACGACATCAGGTGAATATCCGCATCCCTCGGAACTGTATATCAGCAATCAGGACGGTAGCTTTACGGACGTTGCCGGGCAGGCCGGTTGCCAATTCACCGGGTTTATGAAAGGCGTTATAGCAGGCGATTATAACCGGGATGGATATCCGGATATTTTTATTTCGATGCTGGATAACGGAAAAATATTATTAAAAAATAATGGGATTAAATCTAAAATCCCGCATTTTGAAAATGTTACTCATACGGCCGGTTTAGATAAGGATACCACCCATACATTTCCCACCTGGTTCTGGGACTACAATAACGATGGATGGCCGGATATTTTTATTTGCGGCTTTGAATTTAATGGATCACTTAATAATGTTTTAGCCGCCCAGGCCCTTCATAAACCCCTTGGCAATAAGAGCAGCATGTACCTCTACAAAAATAATCAGGATGGCAGTTTCACCAATGTGTCGAAAGAAACAGGCCTCGACATGCCCGTGTTTTCCATGGGTTCTAATTTTGGAGATATAGACAATGATGGGTGGCTGGATATGTACCTGGGCACCGGCAATCCCGATATACGCTCTCTGATCCCCAATAAATTATTTAAAAATATTGATGGCATTCATTTCGCCGATGTGACTACCTCGTCCCGCATGGGCAATCTCCAAAAAGGCCATGGCGTGGCGTTTGCCGATATGGATAATGACGGTGACGAGGATGTTTTTGTTGAAACCGGGGGCGCCTATATCAGTGATGCCTATTACAATTCATTGTATGTAAACCCCGGACAAAATAACAATCAATGGATCGGCATTTTATTGGAAGGAGTTCAATCGAACCGGTCTGCCATCGGTGCCCATATTGCGGTTACGTTTACCGAAAATGGCCTGAAGCGAACCGTATACCGGGATATCAATTCGGGTGGTAGCTTCGGCGCTTCCCCACTGAGAAAAGAAATTGGAATCGGAACAGCCACCCTGATTGATGAATTGAAAATCTCCTGGCCAACCTCGGGAACGGTGCAGGTATTTCAACGTGTCCGCCCCGGCCAGTTCATCCGAATACGGGAAGGGGTTGATGTGTTGAATAAAATGAATATCAAAGTTTTAAAACTCGATGGCCAGCAAGCGTTGTCCAATATGATTGATTGCATTCCGGTGAAATAACCGGCCGGCCTTTATTCTCCCATCGCTGTATCGAAAAATGTAAAAAAAGGCAGCGCTACCTTATACGCTTTTAGAATTTCAGGGATAAAATCTTTCGATAATACCAGATCATCTTCAAATGTACGCCGGACAAAAAACTGTTTGAATTTCAACAGTTCAATACTGGGATGTTCCGCGTCGTAACCCTTCGGGGGCCGCACCAGTTTTGCACCGGATATTTTTTCAAACTGTTTTATAAAATCTTTTTTATTTATAATCATTCGCAGGCCGGTACTATTGTAATCAATTTCCTGCCGGATCATTCTTAAGGTATCGGCCGAAGGCTCCCATACCCCACCTCCCATCATCGACCCGCCGGGTTTAACCTGAATATACATCGGGCAAAACCTGATTTCCGGGCCTCGTTCGATCAGGGAGCTGAAAAAAGATTTATAAGGCGTTTTATCTTTTGAAAACCGGATATCGCGGTAGATCCGCTGCACGTATTTCACAGGCTCTTTTTCGGGAATCACTTCAATTTTCCGGATGCCATCCAATAACTTGCCGACAAAAGCCGTATAGTTAG
>JAYWCS010000088.1:0-4725 GCA_043780315.1 Bacteroidota bacterium
ATATTCCTGTAGGAATAGCTTGGATTTTGTGTAGATCCATCTGAAAGCACATCCGTATAAAGAATACTTGACGGAATCAGTTCGTTGTTATTGAAATCAAAGTTTACAGCAGACTGACCACTTCCTCCGCTGTTTGATTTCCAATATTCAAACCCGGCCAATGCGTGAAATTTTAGATTCTTCCCAAATACGGAATTGAAATTCAACGTATGATCAAAGACCTGTGAGGTCAAATCTTGGTACGCAATGGATCCAGCACCGCTACCGTTATTTACGGAATGCGCGTAACCAGCCAGGTTTACATATCTGGAACCATCCTGTTGATTAATTGAATATAAAAATTTGTATTCCAGACTGGGTAGTATTTTATAAGCTGCAGAAATATAACCCAATAGCGAATTAACATAATCTTTATCATTATAAGCACGGAGCAGCATAACAGGATTCGGTGTACTATTTCCTAAATCAAGATAACTACCATCCTTATTATAATAAGAAGATGTTGGATTCCATTGTAAAGCCGCACTTATCTCATTACCGGTAGAACCTGCATTATTTGAAATCGGAGCATTTCTTTCATTAGTCCGCCCAGCAGTTACACCGAAATCTATACTCAGCCTATGATCAAGAAATTTGTACGCGCCATAGAAAGATCCAATATATTTATCGAGATTATTCGATTCGATAAAACCCGGAGTTCTTGATGCCAGAAATGATGCCCTGAATTTCCCATTTTCGTTTCCACCGCTGAGTGCAATATCATAGTTCTGAATGGGATGGCTCTGAGTTATGTCCTTGAGAGGATCCACGTGAGCACCTTTATTAAACACCGTGGCGAGCGAATCACTATTGTACTTATGTAATGCATTTACGAACTGGCCGTAATCCAGGATATTGAACTTTTTCATATATCCTATATTAAACCCGATGGAAGTATATGCTTCAAGTTTCACGGGACCTGATGTTCCTTTTTTAGTAGTAATAACAATCACACCATTTGCACCCCTTGAACCATATATAGCCGTAGCAGACGCGTCTTTCAAAATCGTGATATCAGCAATATCATAATTGTTTACCCATAATAAAGGATTGGATCCTGGTGCATTTCCGACACTTGATGAGGTGCCGGGTTTCACACTTCCGCCATCTAGGATTACTCCGTCAATTACGTACAAGGGCTGACCTCTTCCTTGGATGGAACTGTTTCCCCGGATTCTCACCGTAGTCTCAGCGCCGGGTTGCCCACTTGCACTGGTAACTTCAAGTCCTGAGACTTTGTTTTGCAACAATTGATCAGGAGTAGTAATTACCCCCTGGTTAAATTCCTTCGCCGAAATCGTGGTCAATGATCCAGTCGCGTCCTTGCGTCTAACCGTTCCATAACCGATCACAACTACATCATTTAAAGAGGAAGCAGCTGATACCAGTGAAACAGTAACGGAGGTTTTGTCTGTAATTGAAACTTCCTGCTGGGAGAACCCAACAGAACTGATAACCAAAGTCCTTGCAGAGGCGCCTACAGTAAGCGAAAATGCCCCGTTGGCATCCGTTGTTGTTCCACCTTTTGCACCTTTAACGGCAACTGAAACTCCCTGTATAGGTGCTCCTTTGTCGTCATTAATTGTTCCGGTAATAATTTTTGTTTGGGAGAATGCTAACTGTGTAAAGCATACACAAAGGCAGAGGACAGATATCCTCATGAGCAATCGTTTAATGGTCATAATCAATGGTTTAAGCAATTAAGGAGCTAAAATAGTATTTATTATGCAAAAATTAACAAAAATAATAGAAAATATTTTGCGGGTAAAAAATCACTATTCCAGAATTTTACAAATGACAGACAGCACCAAGGAGGAAAAAGCTGCAAACATTTGCGTAATTTTTAAAAATCCAGCCGCATAATTTTCCGCCCTTCCTTGGTTTTATATTTGGCATAGTTGAATCTATACAGCTTCCCCGGCCGGTGGGGGACATTAAACTCCACCTCGTTCGTGTCTTCCAGCACATCCATGGAAAAAAACTTCTTTCGGAAATTCCGCCGGTCCAGCTTCATACCCAAAATGGCTTCATACAGATTCTGTAATTCACGAAGCGAAAACTTCTGCGGGAGCAGACTGAATCCCAGCGGATGTTCCTGTATCCGTTTCTGCAGCCACTCATGACAAACATTCAATATCTGATAGTGATCGAAGGCCATTTCCAGCGCCAGACTCAGCTTATGCCAGTGTAGTTCATTCTCGTTCTTTTGCAACAGATGCTGCTGTATATTAATGAGTGAACAATAAGCAATCGTCACCACCCGGGCAGCGGGATGGCGGCTTACTTCGCCAAAACTCTTCACCTGCTCCAGATAAACATCATCCATCCCCGTCCTTTCCTTCAAAATCCGATAAGCAGCCTCTTCCAGATTTTCATCCCGGTGAACCAGATCGCCCAGCAACGACCATTTCCCTTCATACTGCTGTAAATCGGATTTGATCATCAGTACTTTCAACTCGTTTTCATCAAAGCCGAATATGACACAGTCAACCGAAATGCCAATCAGTCCGTCGCTTTGCAATTGTTTCAATACACCCTTGATATCTTTCCGCCGTTGAGCTTTTGATTCCATCCGCATAAGCGTATTTTTGTAACGCCCGTTAAAAATAAGTTTTAAATCCCTGCTATGTACGCGCCCGTCCAAACCCGCCAGCTTCAGGACCTTAGCAATACATTGCTGGAGCAGCTTTCAAAAAAATTCATCGGTCTGACAGAGCTCACCGGTCTTCGCCAGGCCCTGCTTTTTCATGAATACCGGTATTATATTCTCAACGATCCGCTGCTCACCGATTCTGACTATGATGCATTATATAAAGCCCTCGAAAAAATCGAGGCCGAAAATCCGGATTCCATTACCCCTGATTCCCCGACGCAACGAGTGTCGAAAGGCCTTACAAAAAACTTTCCAACCGTTCAGCATCTGGTGCCTATGCTCTCTCTGGAGAATTCGTATAATGCAGAAGACCTGATCGATTGGGACCGGAAAGTACGGGAACTTACTAAGCTGGATATCGTCGAATATTGTATTGAACCAAAATTCGACGGCGCCAGCATTTCTTTAGTTTATGAAAACGATCTGCTGGTGCGTGCCGCCACCCGCGGCGATGGGGTGGAAGGCGATGAGGTTACAACCAATGTCAAACAGATCCGCTCAGTGCCATTGTCTGCCGCTTTCTCGCGTTATGGATTGGATCAGGTGGAAATCCGGGGAGAAGTGCTGATGAATAAAGAAAATTTTAAAAAATTCAATCTCCAGCTCGCTGAACAACAACTGGCACCGCTCGCTAATCCGCGGAATGCAGCAGCCGGCTCCCTGCGTATGAAGGATCCGGCGGAAGTGGGCCGCCGAAACCTGGAAGTGTTTCTGTATCATATCAGTTATTATATATCCATTGGAAACCGCGCACCCCTCACCCATAGCGATTCGCTCGACATGCTCTGGGAGCTTGGCTTCCGCAGTCCGAAAAAAGAAAAGAGAATTTTCAAAGGCATCGATGCCGTAATAGACTATTGTGTTGCCTTTGAATCGGGCCGTGACCAGCTTCCCTATGAGATCGATGGGATGGTGATTAAAGTAAACGACTTTGCTCTCCAGGATACGCTTGGCATGACCACCCACCATCCGCGGTGGGCCATCGCTTTTAAATTCAAAGCGCGTCAAGCGACCAGCAAACTCCTCAAAGTGGAATTTCAGGTGGGTAGAACCGGCAGTATCACACCCGTCGCGAAAATAGAACCCGTGCCGATCGGCGGCGTGTCCGTCAGCTCTGTGTCGCTTTTTAATGAAGATGTTATAAGACAGAAAGACCTTCGAATCGGCGACGCGGTGCTGGTAGAACGCGCCGGCGATGTGATTCCCTATATCGTTAAGCCACTCGTTGAATTACGCAACGGAAAAGAAAAACAAATTGTTTTCCCCAGCCATTGTCCGGCCTGCGGAGATGCGCTGGTCAGGGTCCCTGACGAAGCCGTACTGCGTTGTGTAAATATCAATTGCCCCGCTCAGGTAGTGGAAAGAATGATTCATTTCGCGGGTAAAGACGCGATGGATATCCGTAGCCTCGGCGCGGCCAACGTTTCTAAATTTTATGAGCTCGGTTTTTTACCCGATGTGCCCGGCATCTATCGCATGCCCTTTGAGCGCATCGCCGCAATGGAAGGATTCGGCGAGAAAAGTATACAAAACCTGCGGTCTGCCATCGAAGAATCTAAAAACCAACCCCTGCACCGGGTGATCTACGGTCTGGGTATCCGTTATGTAGGCGAGACGACTGCAAAAACGCTGGCTAAAGCCGTGCAATACCTTCCTGATTTTAAAGATTTCTCTCTGGAGGCTCTGTTGGAACTCGAAGATGTGGGTCCGAAAGTAGCCGGAAGCATCCGGCTTTTTTTTGAAAACCCCGATAACCTCCGTATGCTGGCTGACCTCGAAAATCTAGGCATCAACATGCGCGATACGAGATCCGAAAGAACTGTCACCGGAAATCTATCGGGCCAGGGTTTTCTTTTCACCGGCAGCCTGTTGGAATTAAAGAGAAGTGATGCGGAGGCAATGGTGGAAGCCCAGGGCGGAAAGATCCTGAGCGGCGTCAGCAGTAAACTGAACTATCTGATCGTCGGCGAAGATGCAGGATCGAAACTTGAAAAGGCGAAAAAAATTCCGTCAATAAAAATCCTGACCGAAAA
>JAYWCS010000089.1:0-7767 GCA_043780315.1 Bacteroidota bacterium
GAGATGAGGGGATTACGGAAAAGCTGAGTCGCTTTGGAGAGGCCGTGGGAATCGCATTTCAAATCAAAGATGATTTATTTGATTACGGTGATGAAAAAACAGGTAAACCTTCGGGCAATGATCTGAAAGAGAAAAAGCTCACCCTGCCGTTGATTTATACTTTAAATATTGTCAATAAAAAACTCCGGCGCGAATTGATCTATATTATTAAGAATGAGAATCGCGTACCCGATAAGGTCAAATTCGTGATAGCCCAGGTTGTGGAAGCCGGCGGCATCCGGTATGCAACGGAAAAAATGTATCAATACCGGGACGAAGCGCTGAGCATTCTGTATGAATTTGATGATAATGAGGTGCGCAAAGGACTGGAAGAACTGGTGCGTTTTACAACCGATCGCAGTTATTAATCATCAACCATTCACCGTCAACCGTCAACCATTAACCGTCAACCACCAACCATTCACCATCAACCACCAACCATTCACCGTCAACCATCAACCGTCAACCGTCAACCGTCAACCAAATGAACAAGCGATGGAAATTAAAATTGGCGGAAGAGAGCAAAGTTCAGTCGCTGACGGCTGCATTAAAAATACACCCCACCCTCTGCCAGATTCTGGTGGCGCGCGGGATAGAAACTTTTAATTCTGCAAAAGAATATTTCCGGCCCGACGCTTCGCAACTGCATGACCCCTGGACGATGAAAGATATGGATCGGGCAGTGCATCGTATTCAGCTGGCCCTTGAAAAAAAAGAAAAAATTCTGGTGTTTGGAGATTATGACGTGGATGGCACCAGCTCCGTTGCCGTGATGTATCAATTTCTTTGCACTATTTACTCTCCGGATTGTATAGATTTTTACATCCCCCACCGTCAACGCGAAGGATATGGTATTTCAAAAGCGGGCATTGCGTTTGCAAAAGAAAATAAATTCGGTTTAATTATTTCGGTTGATTGTGGAATCAAATCGACCGGGCTGGTGCTGGAAGCCAAAAATGCCGGCATGGATTTTATTATCTGCGACCATCATTTGCCTGACATCTTTTTACCGGAAGCTGTTGCAATTCTGAATCCAAAACAAAACGGTTGCAACTATCCATTTAAAGAACTTTGCGGATGTGGAGTTGCGTTCAAATTGATTACTGCTTTGTGCCAGGCGTTTTCATTACCTGATATATCTTATATGAAGTATCTGGATCTGGTGGCCATCGCCATTGCCGCTGATATCGTTCCGATGATGGGCGAAAATCGCGTGCTGTGTTTTCTCGGATTGAAAAAAGTGAATGAAGACCCGAACCACGGCATCCGTGCATTGATATCGCTGAGTAAACTATCAATACCTGTGTCCATCACTTCCTTGGTTTTTACAATTGCCCCGCGGGTGAATGCAGCCGGCAGAATGGATGATGCCCGAAAAGCCGTACGGATGTTTGTGGCAACATCCGCGGAGGAAGCGCTTTTCTTTGCAGAACAATTACACGCGGATAATACGGACCGAAAAGAAACCGACACGAATATTACCGAAGAAGCACTCGCTCTGATAGAAGGGGATTCAGCGATGCTCCATCGAAAAACGACCGTACTATTTCAACCCCACTGGCATAAGGGTGTGGTGGGCATTGTGGCCTCCCGGCTGATTGAAAAATATTATCGGCCGACGATTGTACTTACGCAAAGTGGTGAATTTGCTTCCGGCAGCGCGCGGAGCGTGCCCGGATTTAATTTGTATGAAGCCATTCATGCCTGCCGGGAATTCTTACTGGGATATGGCGGTCATTTTGCTGCGGCCGGCATGACGCTCCGGATCGACCAGGTAGCAGCATTCAGTCAGAAGTTTGAAGAAGTTGTTTCCAACAGCATCGATCCGTTATTGTTGATTCCTGAATTAGAAATCGACGCCTGTGTTCGTTTTTCAGATCTGGATTTTAAGTTCCACGGGATCATCGAACAGATGGAACCCTTCGGACCCGATAATTATAAACCCATCTTGCTATGCAGGCAGGTAATGGACACCGGCTATTCGAAATTGCTGAAAGAAAAACACATTCGTTTATTTTTACGCAAGGACGAACAGATTTTTTCGGCCATCGGATTCAATATGCAGGATAAATGGCCACTTATCCAATCGGGCCAGCAAATTGACGTGGCCTTCACGCTTGATATCAACGAGTGGAAAGGTGAAAGGCGTCTTCAACTGAGAGTTGTAGATATCAGGAAGGCAAATGAGGCAAATGGGATAAGTGTGGAAGTGTGAGGCTGTGATTATGTTTCTGCCAAAGTGGTGGTGCCTTGCTCTTTAAAAGAAGCCGACACCGCCTCTTTGAAATTTGTACAAAAATTAATATCGAACACAGTTCGTTTTACAGACCCTATATGATTGCCTAGATTCAATAAATTAGATATCTGAAACCTCCAATAAATATTAAGTTGCTAAGGAGCAATACCCATATTTACTCGTATGACTATTTTTTGGAATAGCAACTTTTGCTTTTTTGTATTTCCTTCCGATCTATGAACTATTATAACTGGCATATTACTTTAGTTGCGACCATAAGATTTTTTATTGCGGGGTCGGTGTCAATGTTTTCTATTTTAACTGGAAATAAAAAACTAAACAATAGAGAAAAAAGTAGTATCAAGATCCTGCTAGTCGTAGCAGGTAACTATATTGTATCTTTTTTTCTCATTTATTGATTTTATATTTAGTTTCTACATGACATTTCTCAAAAATATTTTCCCTTTTTGTAACCGTGGCAGGTGAAGGGGATACGGATTAACGAAATAAATTCACACCTCCACACTTGCCACACTACCACACTTTCTACTCACACTTCCACACGTCCAAACTATCTGACTTTCCTTACACACTTTCTTCTCCCACTTCCACACTTGCTACACTTCCAACATTTGTATTCTTGTTTTCGATCAAATCCACGCTACGCTGAATAAAATTCGTCAGAGCAACGCCTTTCAGGAGACCCTGACTCAGGAGCGCGAGATCGGCGAGATTATGAACGAGTTTCTGTTGTTTACCCAAATCCGTTTCTTCCAGCAATGTTGGATAAATAGGATGATTCCCGTTCACGGTTAGCGTCACCTCGTCGGGCATGTTGGCATAAAAGGCACCCATTCCGCTTCCACCCATGGAAGCCATGTCTTTCATACGGCGCATAAACTCTGGCCGGGTAGCTACCACCGGCATCGCGTCTGTACTCAGTCCTTTTACTTCTACGGTTACATGCAGAGCAGGGATATCCACTGCGAATAAAAATTTTAATTTTTCTACGTCGTCTTTTCCTAAAACGGTTTCGTTGGAATCCTGTTTATCGACGAGACTGTCCACCACTTCACTATCCACCCGCGTGAAATGCACCTGGTCCCATTTTAATTCCATCTGGTTGATGAAACCTGCGTCCACCATGGTTTCAAGCTTCACTACCACATAACCCTTCGCCTGCGCGGCTCGGATATAACTATCCTGCTGCACCGGATTACTGGTATAAATGATAACGAGTTTGCCTTCTTTGTTTTTCTGTAGTGTTTCGGAAGCCGTCCGGTATTCATCCTGTGTATAAAAGCGGGTACCGCTGGCATCCTCCATAACATGAAACTTATTGGCTTTCTCGAGGAACTTGTCGTCGGTCATCATACCATATTTCACAAACAACCCGAGGCTTTCCCATTTCTCTTCGTATTCTTTTCTTTCCTTAACAAAAATTTCTTCGAGTTTGTCCGCTACTTTTTTAGTGATGTGATTATTGATCTTTTTGACATTCGGATCGCCCTGCAGATAACTGCGGCTTACATTCAGCGGAATATCCGGACTGTCAATAACCCCCTGCAGCAACATCAGAAATTCCGGCACGATATCTTTTACTTCATCGGTTACAAAAACCTGGTTACTATAGAGCTGGATCTTATCTTTCTGAACCTCATAGCTCTGTTTGATTTTGGGGAAATATAAAATACCGGTGAGGTTGAACGGATAATCCACATTGAGGTGGATCCAAAATAGCGGCGATTCATTAAAAGGATAAAGTTCTTTATAAAAATTCTGATAATCTTCTGTAGTTAATTCACTCGGTTTACGCATCCACGCAGGATGGGTATTATTAACCTGTTTGTCGCCAAATTTCACCGGGATGGGAAGAAAACGGCAGAATTTTTCGAGGATACTCCGGATGCGGCTTTCATCGAGAAATTCTGCACTGTCGTCGGATACATGTAATATGATATCCGTTCCGCGGGTCGTTTTTTCGGCTTCTTCCAGTGTATATTCCGGACTTCCGTCACATTCCCATCGAACGGCGGGCTGGTCTGACTTATAAGACTTCGAAACAACTTCTACTTTACGGCTGATCATAAAGGCGGAGTAAAAACCCAGTCCGAACTTGCCGATGATCGCGTTTTCGTTCTGGCCTTTATATTTATTGACGAATTCTTCAGCACCGGAAAGGGCCACCTGATTGAGGTATTTATCTATTTCTTCTGCCGTCATCCCAATGCCGCGGTCTGAAATGGTAATGGTTTTGGCCTCTTTATCGAGCTTCACTTCGATGTCCAGCTCTCCAATTTCCCCCTTGACTTCGCCGATGGAGGACAGGGTCTTTAACTTCTGACTGGCATCTACTGCGTTGCTAATCAACTCTCTAAGGAAAATTTCATGGTCGCTGTACAAAAACTTCTTGATGATAGGGAAGATGTTCTCTGTCTGTACCCGGATGCTTCCTTTTTGCATAATTTGGCTGTTTAACCCATCTGTTCAAACGGAGTGCCATTTGATGATGTGCTGACAGGTTGTCTTATTTGGTTTTAGGTTTTGGGTTGACAGTCGACGGCAGCTACGTTAATATACCTTCAACCATAAACCAAATACCGTCAACCAAATACCAATATCCTTTGCTCTTTGTCCAAAAAGCACTACTTTCGCAGCCCGAATTAATTTTTTTACCAAAATCAGGGAAATGAACAATTATGAATTGATGGTGATTTTTACCCCTGTGCTGTCTGAGGAGGACTTTAAAGCCGCCCAGAACAAATTCACAGCCCTCGTTAAGGATAACGGCGGTAAAGTGACGCACGATAATCCCTGGGGTCTTAAATCACTGGCGTATGCCATCCAGAAAAAAACCACTGGTTTGTACTGGGTAATGGAATATAGTGCGCCATCCGACTTCAATGAGAAACTGAAAATTCAGATTCTCCGCGACGAAACCGTGTTACGTTTCATGGCAACCAGACTCGATAAATACGCCGTCGAGTACAACGCCAGAAAGAAAAGTGGTGTACCTACAGCAACTGAAAAAGCGGAGGCATAACCATGGCAAAGACCAACGAGATCAAGTATCTGACCGCGATCAAGACCCAGCAACGGGCCAAGAAATTCTGCCGATTCAAAAAATACCATATTCGTTATGTGGATTATAAAGACGGCGAATTCCTGAAAAAATTTCTGAACGAACAAGGTAAAATGCTTCCCCGTCGTATCACCGGCAATTCCCTGAAATATCAGCGTAAAGTAGCCGATGCGATCAAGAAAGCCAGACAAATGGCTATTCTGCCCTACGTTACAGATTTATTTAAGTAATAATCTCGTTCCAAACGAGACCAAATAAGTTATCATGGAAATCATTTTGATTCAGGATGTGGATAACCTCGGCGCAGCCCACGAAAAAGTGAGTGTGAAGAATGGTTATGCACGTAATTTCCTGATCCCTCAAAAAAAGGCAATTGAAGCCAGTCCGTCCAACCTCAAACAGTTGGATGAAAAAATGAAGCAGCAGAAGAAGAAGGAAGAAAAACTGCTGGCCGAAGTAAATAAGGTGATCGAAGTACTGAAAGCTTCTCCGCTGAAAATCGGTGCAAAAACTGGAACCAGCGGCAAGATTTTCGGTAGTGTTACGTCCGTTCAGCTGGCCCGCGCCATCCGCGACCAGAAGGGATATGAAATCGACCGTCGCCGGATCAGTATTCTTTCCGAAGTGAAGGAACTTGGCTCTTATAAGGCGAAAGTAGATTTTGGACATGGCAACGAAACTGAAGTAGACTTTGAAGTGACAGCAGAATAATTCATTTTCTATATATATTTAACCCACCCGGCTATGCCAGATGGGTTTTTTTATTGGATTAATGCCCGCTGGAAGCCTGCCGGACCGGCTCCGGAAAATTTTAGGAAGTTATAAAAATTCCTATCTTTGAATAGTGTAGTAGATGATTTAGTGAAAGCGGTGGTTCAGTCTGACTAAGAATTAGAACGTTGTTTTATTCATTTATAATTTTAGCATGATGAACATTTATGTTGGCAACCTCTCCTGGCAAATGACCGATGAGGATCTAAAGAATCTTTTTGATCAACATGGCGTTGTTGGTTCAGCAAAAATCGTTAAAGACAAAGTTTCTGGTCGTAGCAAAGGCTTTGGCTTTGTAGAGATGGAAAACGATGCGGAAGCGCAGGCTGCCATTGCAGCACTTTATGATTCAGAAATAATGGGTCGTAAAATCATCGTCAATGAATCCCAACCCAAACCCCAGGGAAGTGGCGGTGGTGGCGGAGGCTTCAAAAAGAGAAGTTTCGGTGCCGGTGGCGGAAACGATGGCGGTGGTGGTGGTTATAAGAAAGGTGGCTACAATCGCGGAAGTGGTGGTGATGGCGGCTTCGAAAAAGACTATTAATTTTCTACCCGATACGTATTTTGAATCCTTCCTGTGGAAGGATTTTTTTTTAGCTTTTTACTTTAGAAATATTCTTATCCGTGGCGCAACAGACAGACCGGTTATTGATTTGTAGTTTCATACTGTGCTTCTATTTGCTCTGCAATTCCTGTGTTCAGCAGGCAGGAAAACAACAGCCGGTCGCTCCTCCTCCCGTTCCGCCAAAAAACTTATCTGTAAAAGGTTTCTTTAGCGCGCAGCAGCAGCGGCTACTGCATACCGACTCCATTCATCTAAAAACCTTCTTTCTTCAGTATCCGCAACTAAATGCGTATGCTGCCGATGTAACCCGATTCTACAATTACCGAAACAACCGATATGCCTGGTATGATGAAAACGGACTGGTGGAGCAGGCCAGTAATTTATATAACCATTTAACGAATCTGGCGTCTGAAGGCATTGAAACCCCGCTGCCGTGTAAACTGATTCTGGACAGCTTATTGAATGATCCGCTAGCGTCCAATGCTCCCGATCGGGATTTAGAAATCATGTTAAGTGCGGAATATTTTTTTTATGCAGAGACGGTGTGGGCAGGCATCTCCGAGCAAAAAACGAACAAACTGGAATGGTTCCTTCCGCGGAAAAAATTGAATCTGCCGTATATGATGGATTCACTGATTAAGGACAGTTCTGCGTCGTTATTCTCGGCCCAATATAATATACAGCAGTACAATCTGCTGAAAACTGCTCTACAAAAATACCGGCACCTGGATAGTATGGGAGATTGGAAACCGTTACCGGCCGGATCCACCGTTTTCAAAAAAAAGGATAGCACGGAAACGATTGGCATGATCCGACACCGGTTATACCTGCTCGGCGACCTGGATCAGAATAGCCAGGATAAAAAGTATGACGAGCAACTGGAAATTGCAGTAAAAGCATTTCAGGCGCGATATGGAATGACTCCTGATGGCGTGATGGGGGAAGGTTTTTTTCGCGAGATCAATACCCCACTAAAGGATAATATTCGCAAACTGATTGTCAATATGGAGCGGACGCGCTGGTTGCCGATGGATCTCGCTTCTCATTTCATCGTAATCAATATTCCTTTTTTTA
>JAYWCS010000090.1:0-19785 GCA_043780315.1 Bacteroidota bacterium
TTCCGCAGATAACCCCGGAATTCGGACAGGCACAGCTGATCACGTTTGATGTTTCGTATTTCCCGAATCAAAAGGGACCTTATAATTTTGATACCAATCCTTCGACTGTGGGGCCCGACGGACTGCTGAAAAATCCAACGAAAAAATGGGGCGGTATTATGCGTTCGATCGATCAGACAGATTTTGAAACCTCCAACGTACAGTACATTGAGTTCTGGATGCAAAGTCCTTTTCTCGTGAATCCTTCCGGAGCCGGTGGTCAACTCTATCTGGATCTCGGCAGCATCTCGGAAGATGTTTTGAAAGACGGTAAGAAATTATTTGAAAACGGACTGAATACACCCAATATCCAGGCGGCCATCGACAGCTCGTCTGTTTGGGGAAGAACCCCCGCCAATCAGGTGGAGGTATCCAATGCGTTCAGTAATAATGTTGCGGATCGTCCCTTTCAGGATGAGGGTTTCGACGGGTTGGATGATCCGGGGGAGCAAGTTAAATTCGCAAATTACCTGAACCGGCTGGCAACACTCTATGGCACGGGTTCGGCGATTTATCAGAAGGCCCTCGCCGATCCGTCTGCAGATGATTTTCTCAATTACCGCGATGCGAGTTACGATGCCACTCAAACCGATATCATCGGCCGGTATAAAAATATTAATAGTCCGCAGGGCAACTCGCCTGTTGCCACGCCCGGAGCAAATTATGTGAATGCCTACACACTCTATCCTGACCAGGAAGATCTGGATCATGATAATACCATGAATGAGCTGGAAGAATATTTTGAATATAAAGTGAATCTGGTTCCTTCCCAATTATCCGTCGGTCAGAATTTCGTTTCTGATCAGCGTAATTTTGTTGGCAGTGACGGGGTTCCGCAAACATGGTATCAGTTTCGCGTTCCCATTAATTCCTACGCACAGAAAATCGGAAATATTCCCGATTTTAAATCCATCCGGTTCATCAGAATGTATTTAACTGGTTTTACGGATTCGGTTGTTTGTCGTTTTGCCGAATTTCAATTGATCCGCGATACCTGGCGCAATTTTAATTACGAGCTGGATACCACGGGACAATACATTCCGATTCCCACGAACGGCCCCACCGCGCTGGATGTGCTGGCCGTAAACATCGAACAGAATAGTTCCCGTACGCCGATTCCTTATCTGGTGCCCCCCGGCATTCAAAGACAACAGCAACTGAGTACGAATAATGTAAATCTTTTATTGAATGAACAGGCCATGAGTTTGCAGATATGCAATCTGGCACCGGGCGATGCCCGCGGGGTATTTAAAAATACGAATATCGATTTACGCCGGTATGGTAAACTGGATATGTTTATTCATGCGGAAGCCCGTGGATCACAGAGCGGCGTATCGACCAACCAGATGGTGGGCGTTGTGAGGCTGGGAAGTGATTTTATTAATAATTATTATGAAATTAAAATCCCTTTAAAAGTTACGGCCTGGGGTGCCGCGATTGTTACGGATATCTGGCCGGATTCAAATAATCTGAGCCTCACGCTGCAAAGGCTGATTACGTTAAAGGAGGATCGGAATGCAACAGGCAACAGTGCCGGTTATTATCAGGAAATAGATACGCTTACGCACCGGTCTTATTCTCTATATGGCAATCCCAATCTGGGCCAGGTGCAGGCCGTATTTCTGGGTATTGAAAATGTTTCCTCGGTGAACGTCTGTACCGAAGTATGGTTCGACGAACTACGGCTGTCCAATATCAACGATCAGGGCGGATATGCGGCCCTCGGCCGCGTGGATATAAAAATTGCTGATCTGGGTAGTGTGTACATGGCCGGAAGTATCCGTTCCGTTGGGTTTGGAACCATCGATCAGAGTATCAATGAACGGTCACTCAGTGATGTAACCCAGTTGGATGCGGGTACCACGCTTGAGCTGGGAAAACTGCTTCCGAAGAAAGCAGGTATCTCGATTCCGTTTTATGGGAGCGTGTCAAAAAATATTAGCAAACCCGAATATGATCCCTACGATCTCGACATCAAATTGCATGACAAAATCAACAAAGCGCCTGCGGCCCAGCGGGATTCAATCGAGCAGGAGGCGCTCGATGTGACCACCATTAAAAGTTTCAATTTTACCAATGTCAGAAAAAATAATATTAGCGGAAAAAAATTAAAGATCTGGAGTATTGAAAATTTCGATTTGAGTTATTCCTACACCGTTACGAACCACCACAATCCCATAGCAATAGAAGATGACCTCACGGTTTACAAAGGCGGCATCGGTTATAACTATGTGGGTACGCCAAAATATTGGGAGCCATTTAAAAAAATGATCAAATCGAAATCGCCCTGGTATGCTGTGTTTAAAGATTTCAACCTGAACCCGGTGCCGGCCGTGCTCACGTTCCGGGGCGATATCAATCGTCAGTTTGGCGCTTATCAGGCAAGAAATGTAGATGGCGGCAAATATGCGATTCCGGAAACCTTCAACAAATTTTTTACGATCGACCGTTTATATGTATTCCGCTGGGATATCACCCGCTCTTTCAATATTGATTTCACGGCAACCAATAAAAGCTGGGTGGACGAAGACAGCGGACGATTAGACAAATCGGCAAAAAAACAAATGTGGGATAATTTCTGGAAAGGCGGCAGAACGATTCTGTACTCTCAAACGGCAAACTTTACCTATACCGTGCCAACCAATAAAGTGCCGGCACTCGACTGGACCAACGTGCGGGTGGGTTATGGCTCATCATATCAGTGGACAGGTGCTTCCACACTGGCCCGGAGCCTGGGAAATGCCTTGCAGAATACGCAGAAAAAAGATATTACGGCCGATCTGAATTTTTCGCGGCTATACAGCAAGTGGCGACTCCTGCGCGAGCTGGATCAGCAGGCTTCGCCATTGCCTCCCAACCTGCCGGGTAGAAAGAACGACAGTCTGAAACAAAAAAATCAGGCGGTCGATTATGGCGATCGCAAACATCTGAAAGGATTTGCCAAAGGGCTTTTCAAGATTTTGACTTCAGTAAAAGATGTCACTTTTAATTATTCTGAACTTTCTGCGTCGAGTATTTATGGTTATATGGACAGCACCCATGTACTTGGGATGGATTTAAAATCGGGTCAGCCCGGGTTCGGCTATGTGTTCGGCGAACAACCGGACACGGCCTATATTAACCGTTTAGCCAATAAAGGATTACTGAGTAAGGATACCTTATTCAATTTTCAAAATCAGGCGAGTTATAACCAGATCCTCACGATTGCGGCCCAGCTTCAGCCGACACGCGATTTGAATATCACCGTGAATGTGTCAAAAAGTTTTGGAAAAAATTATACGGAACTGTACAAAGACACTGCGGGCAGCAATACATTCGCCCGCCTCAATCCTTATTCGGCCGGTAGTTTCAGCATCAGTTTTATTTCAGTGAAAACACTTTTCGAAAGTAATAGTGCCAATCAGATTTCTTCAACGTTCAAGAAATTTGAAAACTACCGGCAGATCATCTCGGCCAGACTGGGAAAATTAAATCCGTATTCGGGTGGTTTACAAGGGGCCGATGGTTATGCAAAAGGCTACGGAAAATATGCGCAGGATGTCCTGATCCCCGCCTTTATTGCGGCCTACAGCGGTAAATCGGCCAATGGCGTTGCCCTCGTGCAGGAAGACAATCCAAATATTAAATTCAATCCATTCTCCGGTTTTCTTCCAAAGCCAAACTGGCGACTTACTTACAATGGGTTGATTCATATACCCGGGATGGAAAAAATATTTACCAACTTCAGTATCACGGATGGTTATAATAGCACCCTGAGTATGAATAGTTTTAATTCGAACCTCAGTTATCAGGATCCGTTCGGTATTCGTCAGCCTGGATTTATTGATACACTAACTGGAAATTTTGTTCCTTATTTTCTGGTACCCAATATTACCATTAGCGAACAGTTTGCGCCGTTGATTGATATCGATATGCAATTCGTCAATCAGATTCAGGCGAAATTCAGTTTTAGCAAATCAAGACAACTCAGTCTGAGTCTCGTCGATTATCAGCTGAGCGAAAGCCGGTCGACTGAATATACTTTCGGTTTGGGATTTCGCAAACGCGGTGTGCCATTGCCTTTTAAAATCATGGTGATGGGAAAAGGCGGACTCACCAATAAACTGGAAAACGATCTCACCCTGCGGCTGGACATGAGCTTCCGCGATGACGCCACTTCCAATAGTTACCTTGATCAGAATGCGGCGGTGCCTGTTGGTGGACAGCAGGTAATCAGCATCTCACCGTCGGTTAGTTACGTCATCAACAACCGGATCAACATGAAATTTTATTACGACGAGCGACGTACCATTCCAAAAATATCAAGTTCGCCGCCGGTCACCACGACACGCGCCGGGGTCGAGATCCGTATTTCTCTGGCTGAAGTGGCCGCGCAAAAGCCGAAAAGGTGATTTGGTTGACGGTATTTGGTTGACGGTATTTGATTGACGGTATTTGGTTGACGGTTGACGGTATTTGGTTGACGGTTGATGGTTTTTGGTGTAGGATTATTTTTTTAGAAGATAAAAGGCGTTTGCCTGGGCCACGCAGGTAATTTCCAATTCATTGATACAAACATGCGCCGGCCGCGAAGCGGCATAATAAACCGCGTCGGCGATATCAGCTGCATGCAGCGGCTCATACCCTTCATATACTTTACTCGCTTCCGTTTCGTCATGCTTGAGCCTGACCAACGAAAATTCTGTGTCTGCCGCTCCGGGATGAACGACGGTCACTTTTATTTTATGGGCAAGCAAATCGATCCGCATCGATTCTGAAATGGCCTGCACCGCATGTTTAGTGGCGCAATACACATTCCCTTTCTGATAAACCTGCTTTCCGGCAATCGATCCGATATTTATTATATGTCCGATATTGTTTTTAATCATGAAAGGCAGCACCGCTTTCGAAACATATAAGAGGCCCTTTAGGTTGGTGTCTATCATCGTATCCCATTCGTCCAGCAATGCTTCATCAAAGTTGTCCCTGCCCAGTGCCAGTCCTGCATTATTCAAGAGAATGTCTATTTTTTTCCATCTGTCCGGCAAACCATTGAAAGATTCTATTACCTCCAACCGGTTGCGCACATCCAGCGGCAGTACAAAAACGTCGGAACTGTATTTTTCTTCCAGGTTTTTTTTAAGCTCCCCGAGTTTTTCTACCCTTCTTCCCGTGATGATGAGATCGTAACCGTTTTCGGCAAATTGATAGGCGCAGGCTTCACCAAAACCGGAACTGGCGCCGGTAATACAAATATTTTTTTTCACTTTAAAGAATTTAATGTTGAATACTGGGTAACGTACAAGTACATACAATACTTTAAAGAACTTAATATTGAATGCAGACTAACGTACAAGTAGATACGATACGCTAAAGAACTTAATATTGAATGCAGACTAACGTACAAGCACAACCGAACCCTTTTTTGTAACCAGCCTCCCGTTATAATCGGTGCCCTGAACCATCCACACATAAGCTCCCGGCGGTTGTGGTTTACCGTTATACATGCCATCCCACCCTTTTCCAATCTGATGGGTGCTGAAAACAAGCATTCCGGTGCGGTTAAAAACGCGAAAATAGTCGATGGTTGAAATGCCCACCGGAATGGGCCTGAATATATTATTGGAGGAATTATTGGGAGTAAAGGCATTGGGTACAAAGATATCCGGCGCAGAGGTGAACACCTTAATGAGAATGGTGTCATAAGCTGAACAACCGGCTTCTGTAAAAGTTTTCATCACGTAAGTCTGATTTTTATTCAGCACCGCCACCGGATCCGAAATATCATTCCGGTTCAGACCCAGATCCGGCGACCAGATAA
Source organism: Bacteroidota bacterium (assembly GCA_043780315.1). GTDB lineage: Bacteria > Bacteroidota > Bacteroidia > Chitinophagales > Chitinophagaceae > Puia. Next base: position 5,840 of record JAYWCS010000090.1, read on the forward strand.
AAGAGGGCGCACCGAAGCCCTGCAATTTGAGGGGTTGACCCACAACCACGGACGTGTCATTTCCGGCATTGGCCAGAATCTGCGGATTCACTGTAACGATCAACTTTGAAACACCGGGTTTGGGACAGCCCAGCGTATCAAACACATAGAGCTGGTAGGTGGTGGTTTGTGGGGGAAAAGCAAGGAGATCGAGTGATGTCGGATCGCTCAGATAGGTCACTGGAACCCAGTTATAGCGGGCACCTTTTATGGTGGCGTGAATCTGAGCGGTATCCATCCAGCAAATAAAGGTATCATTTCCTGCTTTTGAAACGGGATAAGGCACCGTGAGGATGCTGACCTGACCGCTGGTATTACATTTTCCAATGCTGGCAATTACCGTGTATAATGTAGTCGCATCCGGATAGGACCGTGGAGTTTTTATAGTGGGAGAGTCGAGAGAAGCCACCGGTGTCCATGAAAAATTTAATCCGTTTCCCGTGGGGCGCAGTATGGCGGTATCGGACAAACAAATCGTAGAATCGTTACCCGCAAAAAGCGTAACATGATCTACCACGCGCACGCGAATGGAGTCGTGGTTAATACAACCTCCCTGATACAGCGTAGCGGTATAATAAGTGGTCGTTTGCGGAAATACAAAGGGATCGGGACTGTTGTAACCGGTCAGTGTAGCGGTCGGGCTCCAGGTAAACGACCCGAAACCCTCGGCATGTAACTGCAGTGTATCGATAATACAAATAAGGGTATCGCGGAACGGCAGAAAAATAGGCGGCTTATCCGTTAAATGAATGACGTGCTGCACCGTATCCACACAACCCTTACTGTTCGAAACGATGAAGAAAATATTTTTCGCACCCGTATCACTGTATTTAAAGGAAGGATTTTTCAACAGGGAAGTATCCGCCGTTGCAAAACCATTGTCAAAATACCAGTGCCAGGACAACACGGTTCCATAGCGGGTTTTTGATGTGTCTGTAAAGATCACCGGATTGAGTATACAAGTACCCAGCGAAGTAAACCCGGGAAAAAACCCCGGATAAATGCTCATCTGCGTACTGTCGCTGTCTGTGCAAAGCTGATCCTTATTGATAAATAGTTTCACGTTATATAAACCGGTATCCGGAAAAGTAAACGTCGGTCTGGCGAGGGTACTGGTATCGGTGATGGATCCGGGAACGCCAAAATCCCAGTAATAACTATGTATCAGCGGAGAAGATCCCGTTTCATTGTGAAAACTAAAATCAAATCCGTTGCAAGTGATGTAGTTGGGATCCAGTGCAGCCGATGGAAAATCGCAGCGGTCATCCACATGTATAATGAAGTCCTTCCGGTGCACCGTGATCTGAATTCCATTTCGATATTCTCTGATTAGCACGCAGGCCACATAATCGCCACCGCGGGGTGCCACACCCGAGATCAGTCCGGTTTTTCTGTTGATCGTTACACTCGTTCCCATCGGCTGCAGACCCGAATAGCCGGACTGATAACCCAGCGGCAGTAATTTATTCGGGGGAGTGGGGTTTGTCACGATCGCATTATTGGTGCTGCCTCCGTAATATCCCGTAGAAAATTCATAACTCAGCGAATCACCATCTGCATCGGTGGCACTATAATCGAGTTTAAATCTTTTAAACTGACATATCAGTACCGTATCCTTCATGCCAAATTCAGGGTTTGAGTTTTTGCCATTGATACCGATCGCATTGGTTCCTGCGATCTGACAGAAATAACTGGCACCTTCATCGGTATTGGGAAATATATTTTGAATATTATCGATGCGGCAGCACCGCTGATAGATAATCGTATATCCGATTGGATCTTGTGGAAGTTCAGTAACCACGGTAAACTCGCGAATCCAGTAACACACGGGCGACGGATTCAAAATACAGGGGCTTGGATTTAATAGATTAATCAGGTAACTACCCGAAAGATTCGCGCCGACCAAATCCACTTTTGTATTGTCTGATGTTTTAAAAATCCCAAAAACAACGCCTTTTTCCAACTGACCCTGGGTGGATCCGCAACCGATAAAAAGCCTTAGGCGAATTTCAAAGCGATCATAGTTTGCCCGCGTGGTGGAAGGCCCCAGATAGGTGTAATGCATATCGCCGCCCTTAATATGTTTGGCATAAACCGCCAGGCTGAGGATAAGAAGACAACCCGTTATAAACAGTATTTGAATCGATCGGCACACAATAGGGTAACTACTTTAGATTAAACTGGCATTTGTTCCAGGAATCGATCTACAAAAGAATTGCACAGGCTGGTATTTTCGATCATGCCCATATGGGCGGCGCTGGTCAATATATGAATGTACGATATTTGGGGTAAATGGCATTGTTCCAGCGAGTCTTTGAGGGGAACCGCTTTGTCCTCTTCACCCATAATAAATAAAACAGGCCGGTCAATCGTTTTCAGTACACCGGTTGTTTGCGGCCGCTGTTTCATCGCCTGCAGGTATTGAATCAATGCCGCTGGTTTGAAATCTGCATAATCTGCAATTCGTTTACGGAGTTTATCCGGATGTTCTGTCTGATACCTTTCCCCAAATAATCCCGGGATGGCCTGTTCCAGAAAAAGCGCAGATCCGTTTTTTAGGATGAACCGTATATTTTTTCCCCGGACTTCTTTTTTTTCTTCCGAATCTTCATAGCCACTCGAATGAAATAAACCGAGCGCCCGCACCGCTGAAGGATATTTTTCAGCAAAGGCAAGTGAAATATATCCACCCATGCTATGGCCGATCAATACCAATTGCTGAATGCCTTCCTGATTGGCTATCGCATGGATTGCTTCCGAAAAATCGGAGAGAGAGTGCAGGTTTTCATTATAAACAGACCGACCACTGCCCGGCAAATCGGGAATCAACCAACAATATTTATCTTCTATGCCCGCTAACAGCAGATCCCAGATGGCACGGTCCTCCATGAAACCATGCAGCAGCATGACTGGTAATCCCTGTCCCTTGACCTCATATTCCAGCGACCGGCCCCAGAACAAAATGTTTTTCTGCATGATTCCGATTTTGAAATAATTGAAAACTGCGAAGGATAATGATTCCCAACAGCGGCAGTGCCGCCGGATTGATTCTTTGCGTCCACCAGGGAAATCCCAGGACCAGGATCATCGCTAAAACCGCGGTGATCAAGAAATATATTTTTATCCAGCCTGCTTTTTTTCTAATAAAAAATACGGCGAACAAATGCGTGGGGAGCGCCCAGAGAATATTGATATTATCGCGGCAGACCGTGTCCACACGTCCGAGCCAGAGACAGGCGATGAGAAATCCGAACAACCCGAGGAGGCTGAAAAAAATGATATCGAATACCAATAGCATTTTTGTTTTCGGTAAAAGGAATTGCAGTATGACGAACAGCAGAAAAAATGTAATGAAAACTTTCATCGGCGTCAGGAATCCGGCTGATACTTTTTCATCCGGGAAGTCAAGCAATGTTTCTTTGGCTAACACCAGATTCCGGTTTCCACTGAACGCACTGTCCGTTCCGAGATACAGATAGTCTGGCAGAAAATGAATCGCTTCTTCGTTAGAAACTATGACATCGAGATTTTTGCCGAGTAACAGATCAATCCCGAATTTTGACCATTGCATATGTTGCGGGTCGAGGTATTCGTGAATCATATCACGGAAACTCGGTGGGGGTTTTGGCAGGATGTTATGATATATTACCGGTTCATCCGTAAATGCGGCGATGATCTTCCCCGCACGGGTGGTGCAGTTGTCGGTATGAAAATGGTATTGATAAATCCGGTTTTCCTCCAGCGTGTTTTTTCGGAGCCCCGCATACAATTTGTATTTCTCTCCACAGCTCAAATGGAGTATCTGGCTCTTGACTTTCCGGTGTTCATATTGATATTCCATCAGGAAGGTATCCATGGTTTCGGCAGACAGGGAATAGTTCATGATGCCCCGGGTGAATTGAAAATAAAACAGCGGGTCCGTGTCGTCGAACGTGCCATAATTATACACGATGTCCATCTCTCTTTTCTCATCGCGTACGCGAATAGCCGTATGACCGAATATAGAATAGAGATCACTTCCCGGCGCGCAGGTGATCAGACTGATTTCCATCGAACAGGAATCAGTAATTGTTTGTGCGTTGACAGCAATACGGCAACAGCATAAGAATAATAAAATAATGATCCGCTTCATCCGGAATTTATTTTTGGAAGAAATGAGGCTCGTGCATTTAGCGGCTGTAGTTGGGTGATTCGCGTGTAATTTCAATATCATGTGCATGGCTTTCCTGCATGCCCGCGTTGGTGATTTTGATGAACTGCGCTTCCTGCAGAGCCTGGATATTTTTCGCTCCGCAGTAACCCATGCCGGCCCGCAGGCCGCCGACATATTGCTGTACCACTTCACTTAAATTTCCTTTGAAAGCCACCCGGCCTTCGATGCCTTCGGGAACCATTTTCTTTATACCGTCTTCCACATCCTGAAAATAACGGTCGCTGCTTCCCTGCGTCATGGCACCCAGGGAACCCATGCCGCGATATTGTTTGAATTTTCTTCCTTCATAAATAATAGTGTCTCCCGGACTTTCTTCCGTACCCGCAAACACACTGCCCATCATCACCACATCAGCCCCGGCGGCAATAGCTTTTACCATATCTCCCGTATAACGGATACCCCCGTCGGCAATCAGCGGAATCCCTAATTTTTTAAGTACGGAAGCCGCTTCCATAACGGCGGTGATTTGCGGAACACCGGCGCCAGTCACGATGCGGGTAGTACAAATGGAACCCGGACCCACACCTATTTTGACTGCATCGGCTCCCGCTTCAGCCAATGCTTTCGCTCCGGCTGCCGTTCCGACATTACCAGCGATGACCTGTAATTTGGGAAAATTCTTTTTTACTTTCTTCAACGCCTGCAGCACGCCGGTATTATGACCATGCGCGCTGTCGAGGCACGCCACGTCTACACCGATTTGCAACAGGGCCGCTGCCCGATCCATCAGGTCGGCTGTGATACCGAGCGCGGCACCGACGCGGAGTCTGCCGAAATCATCTTTCACTGCATTGGGAAAACTCGAGAGCTGCAGAATATCACGATACGTGATGAGTCCGATCAGTTTGCCGGATTTACTCACTACCGGTAATTTTTCAATTTTATGTTTGCGCAGAATGATTTCTGCCAATTTCAGATCGGTGCCTTCGGGACCCACAATCAGATTTTCTTTGGTCATTACTTCCTTGATCTTTCGTTTGCGATCTTCTTCGAAACGCAGATCCCGGTTGGTGAGGATGCCGACCAGTTTTTGTTTATCGTCGATAATCGGAATGCCACCGATTTTATTTTCTTTCATCAGCAGCAGGGCATCGCCGATTGTCGCTTCCGGATGCAGGGTGATGGGGTCGATGATCAGTCCGCTCTCGCTTCTTTTCACTTTGCGCACCTGTTCCACCTGTTTTTCAATAGACATATTTTTATGCAGAATGCCTAATCCGCCTTCGCGCGCCAGCGCAATAGCGAGCGTTGCCTCTGTAACCGTGTCCATCGCGGCCGACAGCATAGGTATATGTAATGTAATTTTCTTTGTTAAATGGGTCTTGATATCTGTTTCCCGCGGCAGTACTTCTGAATAAGCGGGTAACAACAAAACATCGTCGAACGTGAGGCCTTCACCGAAAAACTTGGGGTGGATGGGAGGATTGGTGGAATTTATTCTTGCCATGTGCAAAGATACTGCAAGGGCTAAATTACTCCCAAATCCAATTTAATCCGGCGATTTCAGCCGGTAAATACGGCCGGGCATACTGTAAATCAGGTCTTTCATTTCCAGTTCGAGTAAGGCACCGGCATTGCGGCTATTGGGAAATCCGGTAAGTGCATTCAGGGTATCAATATGAATACCATCCCTTTCTTTCAAGACGTCCATGATCTTTTGCTCCACTTCATTCAATACCAGTGCTAATTCAGTTTGCCTGAAAACGGTTTCTGTTTGTTTTTTCTCCCAGCCCATCATTTGCGCCAGCACCTGGGTATTCTCCATGAGCACGGCCTGATGATTACGAATCAGCCAGTTGCAGCCGCTACTTTTTAAATCGTTCATCCTGCCGGGTACGGCGAAAACTTCTTTAAAATATCCATTCGCCAGATCCGCAGTAATCATGCTTCCACCTTTCACTGCCGTCTCGGTTACCACGGTGCAGTCACTCATGCCGGCCACGATGCGGTTACGAATCGGAAAATGGTGTTTGTCGGCCTTCGTATCACTAATAAATTCGGTGATGAGGCCACCTTGTTTCAACATCTCTTTAGACAGTGTTCGGTGTTCGGCCGGATACATGGTAGCGAGTCCGTGGGCCAGCACGGCCACCGTGGACAAATCCTGTTTCAGCGCAGTTTTATGGGCAATCGCATCGATCCCAAAAGCGAGACCGCTCACCACCAGTACGTCATAGGCGGCGAGCTCCTGGATGATTTTTTCGGTGACCTGTTTTCCATAATCCGAATACCGCCGCGTGCCCACCACCGAGATAATACGTTGCTGATTGAGATCTGCATTTCCCTTATAATATAAAATCACCGGCGCGTCATAGGCAGGCAATAATCTTTGCGGATAATCGGGATCGGCGATATGGAGGGCCCGGACGCCATACCGGGTTAAAAATTCCATTTCTTTTTCCGATCCGGCAAAATCACGAAAAGATTTAATCGAACGCGCCCTGATTTTACCAATGCCATCCAGCTTTTCCAAGGAATGGGTCGTCGATTTAAAAACCGCTTCGGCGGATCCGAAATGTTGTAAAAGTGTGCGGGCATGAATGCAGCCCACTTGCGGTACCCGTGTGAGGCTGATCAGGAAAACAAGATCCGGATGCATACGACTGTTTTGCCAAACATAGCGCAAAGCAGAGGAGGAGAAAAGGTGAAAACACCTCACAGGCAATTAACCATTCATCTTAAGCACTTTGAGTTCGGTGCGCCGGTTTTGTCCCCTTCCTTCGGTGGTTGTATTGGGGCGCAAGGGCTCGGTATCGCCATACCCTTTAAATGTTAACCGGTTGGGAATTACGCCCCGGGATTTCAGATAATTGACGACCGATTTTGCGCGATTTTCAGAAAGCAGGAGGTTGTCTGCTGCCTGACCGACATTATCGGTGTGTCCATTTATCTGAATAAAGAGCGTCGGATTTTCTTTCAGCAGTTTCACCACTTCTTCGAGTTCAATTTGTGACGCCGGCTGAAGTTCAAATTGATTGTTAGCGAAGAAAATATTTTTTAGAATGATGTGTGCATTGGCTTCAATGGGCTGCAGGGGAATATCCATCTGATAAATAGAATCCGCTGTTTGACTGGCGAGCATAAAATTTTCTGAATAAAAAAGGTATCCTTTCCGGTTTACATTAAAAGCATAATTTTTTCCAACAGGTAGGGTAGTGAGGTAATTGCCGGTTTCATCGGTTTGTAATTTGCTGACAATTTGTTTATTGCCGAGGTCACCCAGTTCCACCGATGACGGAATGCCTTTGCCGGTTTTGAGATCAAAAACTTTTCCTTTCACCCAGATGGTCTTAGCAGGTCGTACGTCGGATCTCAATTCAAAAGAATAAATATCGAGCAACCCGCGACTGTCTGCGCGATCGCTGGCATAATACGCCGTTTTTCCATCGGCCGCTACCACAAGACTTCCTTCATTTTCGATGGTATTGATCGGATATCCGAGGTTCTCGGGAACGCCCCACCCGCCATCGGCTTTTTTTCGAACAACAAAAAGATCACTGCCCCCATATCCGGGTAATCCGCTCGAAGTAAAATAAAGTGAGTTATTATCGGCATGAATGAAAGGCGCACTCTCGTCCCCGGACGTATTGATAGCAGGGCCCATATTTTCCGGGGCGGACCAGCGGCCGGCTTCCGTGCGATGACTAACATACAGATCGCTTCCTCCATAGCCACCGGGGCGGCTGCTGGTGAAATATAAATCTCTTTTGTCGGGTGAAAGCGACGGAGCCGACTCCCAGAATTCTGTATTGAAATTCTGCCCGAGGTTTTCCGGTGCGCTCCAGCCTTGCGGACTGAGATAAGAAATATACAGATCGCAGCTGCCGAATCCATCGGGAAACAAACAACCCGTGAAAATCAGCCATTGACCATCCTGAGAAATATTCAGGGCGCCTTCATTTTGATTACTGTTGATATTTCCTGCTAGCGGTTTGGCTTTGGACCAGCCATTGGGCAGGCGGTCGGACTGATAAAAATCTTCATTGTTGCCCTGTACGCGTCGGGTGTATACCAGATGTTTCCCATCGAGACTAATCGTGGGAAAATATTCAGATACGCCACTGTTGATACTGTCACCGACGTTTTGTGGTTCGAATTTATAGCCTGTCAGATTTTTTTTGGCGGCGTAGTCAATCGCAAACTGATACGTCGTGGCTCTATAATCGGCATTGGCCCGGGACGATTCGTGCAGGTTGGGAAGCGATTTAAATACATTCACCGCAGCCAGTGCCTCGTTGAACTTTCCGAGACCGGCCAGATCGAGTGAATACGAGAGATAATAACTCTTGCAGAATATACTGTCGATCGAAATAGCGATTTTATAATTGTCAACCGCCGCGGAATAATTTTTTAATTCAGCATACATGCCGGCCATAGAAAGGTAGGCATCCACATAACGGTCATCGATCGCAACGGCTTTTTTGAGCGATTCAATTCCTTCTAGATAATGATCGTCTGCACCCTGCTCCTGCGACAACATATAGTATTTAGTCGCCTTGGGATTTACTTTATCGGGATCGTATTGGGCCCTCACCTGAGAGATTCCGAAAACCAATAGTAAAGTGCAAAAAATTTTCATTGAAACACATTTACAAAGTTAAAGAACGCACGGGAGGCTGTTTTTATTCTAATGTTAAAGCAGTGACCGGCTAGGGGACCTGAATATACTTATGCAGCTGAACGGAAAATTCCCATTTCGGATTATCCATAATATAATTAGAGAGTAGCGGAACGATGGTCTCGCGTTTACTCCATTCGGGTTGTAAAAAAAGTTTACAGGCTGGATTAACCTGAGCAGCGAAGGATTCTGCCCATTTCAAATCGGACGGATGATAAATCACCACTTTTAATTCATGGGCATTTTCAATAGGCCCCGCAAGCGGTTGTTTGAATTTTTTTGGTGAAAGGCAGATCCAGTTCCAGGTTCCACTGAGCGGATAGGCGCCCGAGGTTTCGATATGCGTTTGAAATCCCGCCTGCTGCAGCGCCCGGGTGATATCGGTGCAATCATGCATCAACGGTTCGCCGCCGGTGACGACCGCAATTCTTCCGGGAAATTTTTCGGCCGTTTGGACCATATCCGAGATAGCAACCAGCGGATGAGCGGCCGCATCCCAGCTTTCTTTTACATCACACCAAACACAACCGACGTCGCATCCACCGAGGCGGATGAAATAGGCGGCTTTCCCCTGATGAAAGCCTTCTCCCTGCAGGGTATAAAACTGTTCCATCAGGGGCAGGGTCTGCCGGGGAATATCTAAAATATCGGTAGTCATTTTATTAGTACTTTCTCATGAGGGCGGTAAAGGTATTTTTCATCAGCGCTGCGATCGTCATCGGTCCCACGCCGCCGGGCACGGGCGTAATGAAACTACATTTTGGAGACACTTCTGCAAAGGCCACATCGCCTATGAGAGCGAAGCCGCTTTTCTTGGAAGCATCCGGGACGCGTGTGATGCCCACGTCGATAACGACCGCGCCGGGTTTAACCATATCGGCGCAGACAAATTCCGGTTTACCGAGGGCGGCCACGATAATATCACTCGATGCGCAAATCTCTTTGAGATTATGGGTATGGGAATGACAAAGGGTAACGGTGCAATTGCCGGGACGGGTATTGGCACTCAGCAAAATGCTCATGGGCCGTCCAACAATATTACTTCTTCCAATCACCGCAGCCTGTTTGCCGGTGGTTTCAATTTTGTAATGTTTTAGCAAGAGCATGATGCCATAAGGTGTGGCGGAAATAAAACTGGGTTTTCCGAGCACCAGTTTACCGACGTTCACGGGATGAAACCCATCTACATCTTTTGACGGGTCGATGGCCAGGATCACCGTTTCATCCGAGATATGTTTGGGCAACGGAAGCTGCACCAGAATGCCGTCTACATCCATATCCTGATTTAAATCTTCTATCACCGAAAGCAATTTGGCTTGGCTGACCGACTCTTCCAAGCGGATCATCGTCGATTGAAAGCCCACTTCGGCGCAGGCCTTTACTTTAGCGGCCACATAGGTTTCACTTGCGCCGTTTTTGCCGACAAGTACGGCCGCCAGATGCGGAATTTTTTTTCCTTCTGCCACCAGTGCGGCGACATCCAGGGTCAGACTATCTTTTATGGTTCGGGAAACCAGCTGTCCGTCTAAAATTTCCATCGGACAAAGGTAATTGAACCCGTTTTAATACGCCTGCATTACCGTCATTTTACGTTTGTTCTTTTTTCCACCCCTTTTAATATTGCAGTATCGTTTTTTTCAATGAAGTGGATGATGCTGTACGGTCTTTGCTGGATGTTTTGTGAAAAAGGGATAAGCCAGTTGGCGCATCTTCCGGTTTCCACTGGCGATATCCGGTCGGGGGCCTATAGTACCCATTTTGCAGATGCATTTTCTTTTGCGGCGAATGCGGCTTCGCTGGGTGCAGCGAAGGAAATATTATGCGGCCTTTCATTGGAAAGAAAATGGATGTTGAAAGAATTGAATCATTACGAACTGGCCGGTTCGTTCGGGCGGGGGCATGGAGGAATCGGCGTCGCGCTGGCATACAGTGGGGATGCGGACTATCATGAGCAGGCAATAAAACTCGCTTATGGAAAAAATCTGGGCAAACTGGAAGTCGGTATTTTTTTTAATTACCTCAACAATCAGGCAGCGGGATATTCAAGTATCGGATATGCATACTGCGGTGCGGGCATTCGGTTCCATGTATCTGAAAAATTAATCAGTGGATGGGAACTCAGTCTGCCGGTCATGGGTCAGTTAGGAAAACAAAACCCGGAAACCGGACCGCGGCAATATGCACTTGGATTTGGATATGAAGCGAACGCATCGTTATTTATGGCAGCTCAGCTTGTAAAAGAATCCGGTGTGCCAATGAATCTGATTGTATCGGTGGAGTATCGTTATGCGGATCAGTTTTTATTTTCCTTTGGAATTGAATCCGGAATTGGTTCTCCCTATTTTAAAACCGGCTGGAAAAAAAATCAACTCTGTATTCAGCTATACAGCGTATATCATCCGGTCTTGGGGTTTAGTCCGGGCCTGCAATTATTATGGCAGAAAAAAAATAAAAAGTGATGAGCCGGCACCATTGTTTGCGGGCCACATGGGTTGTGGTGTTTTTTATTTATAGTATGAAGGCACAATGCCAGGATAACGAACAACCGGAAAATAACGTGTCGGCGCTGGAGGAGTTGGCAGAGCGAAAAGACGCGGAGGCCGAAGATGACTCGTATGCGTTGGACCTGGCACAATTCCATTTACACCCGGTAAATCTAAATTCGGCAGTGGAGGAAGATCTCGAGTCACTGCATTTATTACGGCCGATGCAGATTCGAAATTTCATGCTGTACAAGAAATTACTTGGAAGTCTGATCACGGTACATGAGTTGCAGGCCGTTCCGGGATGGGACATTGAGACGATACGCAAACTGCTTCCCTATATTAGAATCGGCCGCGATGAGTCGGTCTACGGAGCCTTGCGGGAAAGATGGAAGGGGGGGGATGCGGCCGCACTGATCCGGGTTTCGCAGGTAATAGAAAAATCAAAAGGTTTTGAAAAGCCCGTGAACCCTGGTGGCTCCTATTATCTGGGGTCTGCACAAAAGCTGTTCCTTCGTTATTCATATAATTATAAACAGTTACTGGCTTATGGAATCACCGGAGAAAAAGATGCAGGTGAGCCGTTTTTTCATGGTGTGCGGCGGGACGGTTTTGATTTTTATTCCTTTCATTTTTTTCTTCAGCATGTGGGCGTGGTTAAGGCATTGGCTATCGGAGATTTTACGATCAATATGGGTCAGGGGCTGATTCATTGGCAATCCATGGCTTTTACAAAGAGTAGTAATTCGTTGGCAGTAAAACGGGAGGCCCCTTGTTTGAGACCGTATCATTCGGCCGGTGAATTCAATTTTCACCGCGGTGTGGGAATCAGTTTAGAGAAGGGGCATTGGGAAACGACGGCATTTGTTGCCTTTCAAAAAATAAGTACCAACCTCAAGTCCGTTGGTCAGGAAGAATTGTTTAGTTCGTTTCAGACCAGCGGTTATCATCGCACGGCCAACGAAATAGCAGACAGAAATAATAGTCTCCAGTTTACCGCGGGCGGTAATATCCGTTTTACTAACAGTCGTTTTTTACTGGGGTTGAATTTTTTACAATATCAATTCAGCCGCCCTTTTCAAAAACGGGATTTGCCCTACAATCTTTTTCATTTCAAAGGGAATCATCTCAGCAATGTGAGTCTGGACTATCATTTCACGCTGGGAAACCTTTATCTATTCGGAGAATTCGCGTCGGATCATCATTTCAACCGGGCATGGGTGCACGGAGCGCTGCTGAGTCTGAATGAAAATCTGGATATGAGTTTTCTTTACCGCAATATCTCGCGGGGATTTGAATCATTGTATAGCGATGCTTTTACAGAAAATACGGAGCCGGCTAATGAAAAAGGACTTTACGCCGGATTATGTTTCAGACCTTTGCGTGCGGTGCAGGTGGATTTATATTATGACCTGTTTATTTTTCCCTGGCTGAAATATCGGGTAGACGGTCCTTCGGGTGGTCGTGATATCTCGGTTCAGTTGATTTATCAACCGAATAAAAGCTGGCGACTGATCAGTTTATACCGAAATGAAATGAAAGAGGGCAATGGCGATGGGGTGATCCTGGGTACTCATTCGCTATACTCGCCGATCCGTCGACGTTGGCGGATCGGTACGGAATACACGATTTCGCAATCGCTCCGTTTCGCCAGCCGGATGGAATTTGTCTGGCGCGCATTACCCGGTCAGATTACGCAGCAGGGATCTTCGGGAATGGCCAGTATGCATTTCAAAAGATCCCGGTTTTCCGGAAATATCGCGGTGACGATTTTCGAGACCGATGGATATGATACCAGGCTGTATGCTTATGAAGCCGATCTCCTGTATAATTTTTCTCTTCCCGCTTACTATGGTAAGGGTATACACTATTATATTAACCTACACCGCGATTTCAGTGCGTTGATTCCACAGAAAGTAAAACATATCCGTTTGTCGGGCTGGTTGAAATGGGGCCAGACATTCTATCCGGGTCGTATTTCCGTTGGCAGTGGGTTGGATGAGATTCCGGGAAACCGCAAATCGGAATTAAAAATGCAGGTTCTGATTCAATGGCAATAGGTTTCGTATTAGGAAAAGAGATTGTCTTATTTTTACTGAAACATTCCCAATGTCCGAGCAGCCCAATAATCAATTAAACATCGAGATCAGTGAAGAAGTTGCCGAAGGTGAGTATGCAAACCTGGCCATTATAACCCATTCCCATGCTGAATTCGTCATCGATTTTGTGAATGTCATGCCAGGTACTCCTAAAAGCAAAGTGAAATCACGGATCATCTTTACGCCCCAACACGCTAAGCGTTTCATGAAAGCTCTTACTGAAAATGTCCTTCGCTTCGAAGGCGCCAACGGAAAAATCCAGGATTTGGAAGAAGTTGCCATTCCAATGAACTTCGGCGGACCGACTGCCCAGGCTTAAATCTGCCTTCAAAGGGACGAAATCAACAATTTTATTGTTTTTAATTAATATATACATTTATAATATGTATTAATTTATTTGAATCCTTTCAAGGCTTTCTATCATTAAGAAAAAAATGCATACATATTATTTTATTTAATGCATTAATCGTTCATATCGGAAGTTGAATGAAAAG
>JAYWCS010000091.1:0-2282 GCA_043780315.1 Bacteroidota bacterium
CCCGGCATTCCCGGCGTAGGCGAAAAAACAGCCGCGAAATTGTTGAAAGAATATGATACGCTTGAAAATATTTTAGCCAATGCAGATAATATTAAGGGCGCGTTGGGCGAAAAAGTGCGAAACGGAAAAGAGATGGCGATCATGAGTAAAAAACTCGCTACCATCATTACCAACGTTCCGGTAGCGTTTCATGAAGAAGATTATCGTTTAAAAGAGTGGAACAAAGAGGCACTGGTAGAGGTGTTTACAGAACTTGAATTTAAAACACTGGGTAAGCGGATCCTTGGCGACGAGTTTAATGCTTTTCATTCGGCACCACAAAGCGTTCAGACAGACCTGTTTGGCAACACCGTAAAATCAACACAAAAAGACAGGGCGGCAACAAAAAAAGAAGCGGCAGAAATTATTGCCGGAGAGGAAAGTACCAGCCTGCTTGCAGAAAAGAATATCACCAATACAGAACACAATTATATCTTGGTACAAACCCGGGAAGAGATCGCGCAGCTTTTAGATTCTCTTTCAAAACAGCCTGAGATCTGTTTTGATACAGAGACCACCAATATTGATGCCAATGAAGCCGAGTTGGTGGGTATGAGTTTTTCTATTAAAAAGGGGGAAGGCTATTATGTGCCCTGTCCGGCAGATAAAAAAGAAACCTTGTCCATACTCGAACAGTTTGCGCCACTGTTTAATTCAACAACGGTTACTTGGGTTGGACAAAACCTGAAATACGATATGCTCGTATTAAAATGGTATGGTGTGGAATTAAAAGGAACCACCTTCGATACCATGCTTGCGCATTACCTGATTGAGCCGGAGGGCCGCAGAAGTATGGACCTGCTGAGTGCGCAATACCTGGGCTATGAGCCCGTTCACATAGATGAGCTCATTGGCAAGAAAGGAAAGACCCAGGGAAATATGCGGGATGTAGAAATTGAAAAAGCAAAAGAGTACGCTGCAGAAGATGCCGATATCACTCTCCAGTTAAAACACGCATTTGTGCCGTTGTTAAAAGAGAAAAACGTTCAGCGTGTTTTTGATGAAGTAGAAAATCCGCTGGTTCGTGTATTGACCGATATGGAATTTGAGGGTGTAAAGATTGATGTTGGTTTTTTAAATGATTATAGCAAAGAACTAGAAAAAGACGCCAAACAATTTGAGGAGAATGTATATGCCACTGCCGGTGTTCGTTTTAATCTTGCTTCACCAAAACAACTGGGCGAAGTGCTGTTTGAAATATTAAAGATCGATGCAAAAGCAAAGAAAACAAAAACGGGGCAGTATGCTACGGGTGAAGATGTTTTACAAAAACTGGCAAACAATAACCCCATTGTTGCAGACATTCTCGGCTTTCGTGAATTAACAAAACTTAAGAGCACGTATGTAGATGCGTTGCCGCAAATCATTAACAGTAAAACAGGACGCGTACACACCTCTTATGCGCAGGCTGTTGCGGTAACGGGAAGATTAAGCAGCAACAATCCCAACCTCCAAAATATTCCCATACGCAGTGATCGGGGAAGAGAGATCAGAAAAGCGTTTATTCCGCGCGACGATAAACATGTTTTGGTAAGCGCCGATTACTCGCAGATAGAATTGCGCATTGTTGCTGCTATCAGCGGCGACCCGAATATGTGTGAGGCGTTTAAACAGGGCAAAGACATTCATACCGCAACCGCAGCAAAAGTGTATAATATTGCCGAGTCTGAAGTAACGAAAGAGATGCGTTACAAAGCCAAGAGCGTAAACTTTGGAATTATCTATGGTCAGGGGGCTTTTGGTTTGGCAGACAACCTCGGCATACCCAGATCAGAAGCGAAAGAGATCATTGATAACTATAAGAAAGAATTTGTGGGTATCACGTCGTATATGGAAGATACCATCAAATTTGCGCAGGCCAACGGTTATGTACAAACCCTGATGGGAAGAAAACGCTGGCTAAAAGATATCAACTCTTCAAATTTTACCGTGCGTGGTTATGCAGAGCGAAATGCCATTAACTCGCCCATACAGGGAACGGCCGCAGACATGATCAAACTGGCCATGATCAAGATCCACAATGAAATGAAAAAAACATCCTGGCAATCAAAAATGATCCTGCAGGTACACGATGAATTGGTTTTTGATGCTGTGAAAGAAGAAGTGGATGATCTTAAAAAACTCATTCTTAAGAATATGACAAGCGCTATGATCTTGCCCAACGATGTTCCCGTGGAAGCAGAAGTGGGTTCGGGAACAAATTGGCTGGAAGCCCACTAAACCCCAGCCCCCAGAAAGGGGGT
>JAYWCS010000092.1:0-8554 GCA_043780315.1 Bacteroidota bacterium
TTCTCCAATCCATAAATGATTCGTTGCAAGTCTGCCAGGAAGCAATCCATTTCTGTTCGATGATCCTTTGCAGGGTATTATCGAAAGCAACGGTGGGCTGTGAGATATAGGTATTAAAATCTTTTACACAACCGTAATAACCATCCACATCCGACTGATAACTACTGAACACCTGCCAATTATCGAAGGAGGCTTTGACACCCAGGTTGAACCATTGGGCTGCGGTACCATTTACGTTCCAGCCATTCAATGCTGCCTCGGCCAGATCAAAGCACACCTCTGCATAGGATGCCAGTTTCTCATTGAGCAGGGGGCCGCTCGCGTTGTTATAAATATCATGTCTCAGGTAAGAAACATAGTCGTTGTTTGAAAACGACTGTGTACCTACGCCATTGATATTATATTGAAAATCGTTAAAGCTATAACTCGGCGGGATACCTACATACGCAGAAGAAGTATCGTATAGAGCTTTAATATTTCCGATTAAAGCACCATACGGTCTGTCGATAGAATAAGTAGACGGATCATATTGTTTAAATCCGGAAGCTGCTGCTGCGGCCGGGTTGATATAGCGGATGCCATTCACTGGTGTGGGGGTGATCAGGGTCGTATTATCGCCCGGAGCAAATTTACTGGCATCAACGATGGAAGAAGTAACCACCTTATCGGCCATAATCACAATCCGCGGATCTTTCAGCGCCTTCATTTTCATCGTCAGTGTACCACACATTTTATTCCGGTCGAAGGATGATATACCTCCATTGAACTTAGAATAAAACTGATAAGAAGAGTTCTGATCGGCACCGGGAAAAGACATAAAGCAATCGTTGCTGTTACTCTGGAAAACATTGGCGGCGATCGCTTCCACACTGGCCTGTACGTTCATTTTAGATGAAAGGCGCATATAGTAACGCAGCATCAGGGTGTAAGCAAACTTTGTCCATTGGGCCGGGTCACCAGCATATAATACATCAGAAGAAGAAGTAACAGCCGTTACTTCCGGATGGTCGCCCATGCTGCCACTCAGGAATGGAATCGCTGCCTGCAGATCGCTGATCACTTTCGCATAGATCTGGTCCTGGGAATCGAAAGCCGGAAACTGGTTTGCGATACCCCCTTTATCTCCTTTTAAGGCCATGGAATCGGGTGCATCGCCCCAAAAATCGGCGATGTTTCCATAGGTAAAGGCCCGCATCACCAATGCAACGCCCTGATGAAACTTCCAGCCAAAGGTTTGTGCCTTTTCGAGAAGGAGTTTATTATCCCGGAGGATACCATAGTTCGTGCTCCAGGATGCTGGATCCCACTGGTAGCCACTGGAACTACCACCAAATGCATCCGTGTACGTTTGCTGCATGCATCCCGACATCTGACCAGATCCCAGGTTACCATACCATTTGGCGGA
Source organism: Bacteroidota bacterium (assembly GCA_043780315.1). Classification (GTDB taxonomy): domain Bacteria; phylum Bacteroidota; class Bacteroidia; order Chitinophagales; family Chitinophagaceae; genus Puia. The sequence goes on from JAYWCS010000092.1 coordinate 1,406, forward strand.
CTGGGTAAGAATGTTTGCCATCAAATAATCCGGCGAAGCTTCCTCCGACGTAATATTATTGGGATCACTGTTTAGAACAGAAAACTTTTTACATGAATTTTCCGTGATGAGTATCGAAAGGAAAACGCAGGAAATCGTAAATATTTTTTTTGCGCCGTTCATCTTGTTTATTTTTTAAACTTTACTAAATTTTAGACTTAGAAACGAACATTCAGTTTTACACCCAATGGAATAGTCCATGGAGTAATATTATATCTCTCTATTCCTTGTCTGAACTGGGAACCGTTGCCTTGTCCGCCTGACTGAAACTGGTATGCCAGTTCCGGATCAATGCCTGATTTTGCTTTGGTCCAGATGATAATATTGCGTGTATATACGCCGAATGAAATACCCTGTGCCCCGATGGCGTTTGACCAGCGTTTAGGCAGTTGCGCAGATATTGTCATTTCTCTCAACTTGATATAGGACGCATCGAACATACTCATACGGGCAAAAGGCCAGCTGGCGGTTACTGCATCTTCATAGTTATCCAGTTTGGTTGTATTTGGATTTCCCAGATTCTCAACATATCCGCCGTTTCCATCACTATACACGCCCGGGAAAAAGGCACCATCGTTGATCGTTATATTTCCGTTGGAAGTGTAGGGGAATCCACCGAGCTCGGCGTTTGGTCCGCCCACCAGTTTGTATTGAGCAAGATTGCCCTGAATCTTTATAAATTTATCGGGATTTGATTTCAGGTAAGTGGGTATATCATTTTTGCTCGCCGTCGGAATCGGAATACCCACATTGGTTTGTCTGGCCATCGCGGCATCTGATTGCATATATCGATAGGTCTGCGAGAAGAATGTCCCTCCCAATCGCATATCCAAACTGACATTCAGGGTGATCATTTTATAGGTAACCGCACTTTGCATTCCCATCAGCAATTTGGGATTGTAGTTGCCCACCACCACTTTGTGCTGGAAGTCACCATTCCCTGTGGTTTGTAAAAATCCACCATCATCCAGCAACGGATAACCGTAATAAGGAGAATTTTTATCTGTTACACTGGCAATCTGGTTATCCCATAATTGTCCGAGTTTACCATCGCTGATAATCTGTTTGCCATTCCCATCAAACTGATTGGGTATGGCCTGACCTTTTGCATAAGTCCATGAGCCGCTTCTTCCATCCTGCCAGAAAGAAAAATAATTTACACCATTCGCCAGCGACATAATATACGCATCGTTATGAGTGTAGTTCACACTTAAATCCCATATCCAGTCCTTGTTGGATATAATGGTTCCGCCAATTTTCAACTCGATACCCTGACTCCGCACCAGACCTGCATTGATCTGGCTGCTATTATAGCCTGAGGAAGGCGGTGTATTCACACCTAAAATCTGATTCTTGTTATCTGAACGATAAATGGTTCCTTCAAAACGCAGACGGCTTTTAAATAATTCCAGGTCAATCCCTAATTCAGTTGAAATCGCCTGCTCCGGTTTTAAATTCGGGTTCTTTAAAGTACCAGAGGTGCCTTGTGTCGTAATGCCGCCAAAACTACCAACACCGATGGTGCCGTACAGATTATAAGGATCGGTATCCTTACCCACGCTGGCCCAACCGCCGCGCAGTTTCAACAAACTGATATCGTGGTTCATGTTGAAAATTTTATTCAACAGGAGACTAAGGGAAGCAGAAGGGTAAAAATACGAATTTTCACCAGGAGGCAATGTGCTCGACCAGTCGTTTCTGCCGGTGATATCCAGGTAGGCCATGTTTTTATAACCCAGCGAAGCCAAACCATACAAGCTATATACTGCTTTTTGAGAATAGCCAGATGCATACCGCACATTAGACTGCGCAATGTTGGATACATTAAAAAATTCCGGAGCGATGATCCCGCCGCCCGGATCTGAATATACGGCGGTATTATTACCATACACATATTGAATATTTCCACCTGCGGAGGCAGTCAGATCAAAATCATTTTTTATAGTATTGTGATAGGTTACCAGAAAATCGGTATTACTTTCTGTATTCATGATATTGTTCAAACTGTAATACCCATTGATGTCACTGTTATAACTCTTAGAAATTTTTGATTCGCGATTTTCATAAAAGAGATCCTGCGAGTAACGCAAAAAAGCCGATACATGCGGACTCGCCTGCAATGTTGCTTTCACATTTCCAAAAAGATGGTTACGTAAAAAACCGTTTTTCACCTGGTTCAGTGTAAACCAGGGGTTATTATCTCCGTTCGAAGCAGGATCCGGCGCACCGGGGCTTTGATCGAGGCCTATAGGTGGCAACGCTTTTCTTTGCTGAATGCCTGGCGTAATCCAGTAATCCTTTAATTGACGTACATCCACGCTGGGAGATAAATAAGCGAGATCTTTTAATACGCCATCATTTCCGGATATGATATTATCTGCATTCGACCTTTGATAGTTTAAGCTGGTGCTTAATTTAAATGCATTGGTCACTTTATGTTCGAGGTTCAATGACAGGTTATGACGTACCAGACCTGTTGTCGGAACGATTCCATTATTCAGCGTATTAGAATAGGAGAAACGGTAAACATCTTTGTCGGTTGCATTTTCCACGGAAACACTGTTGACCGTTGTAATGCCGGTCTGCACAAAATTCTTCAGATTTTCGTGGCTTACCAGCGGCGTCGGAATATAATTTCCGCTGGCATCCTGCTTGCTGTTCCATTGGATTGCACTCAGTCCTTTATTCAAAGGCGTACCAAAACGGTAAGTATTTGTACCAACCAGATCAACCAGCACACCCTGCCAGCTATTAAAACCATTGGGGGTGGTATAGGGATCGGTACCGACTGTATAATCCATATTGTTGGGTAAATAGTGGTAAGGAATGGCAGCTTCCGTATTTGAATTGAAAGTAACGCCAATACCTTTTGATTTTTTCCCGGATTTAGTTGTAATCAACACGACTCCGTTACCTGCGCGTGAACCGTACAAGGCCGCAGCACTGGGCCCTTTGAGGATGGATACGCTTTCAATATCATTGGGATTGATATCGGATATCGCATTCCCGTAATCCACGTCGTTGTCACTTCCGTTGGATGCACCATTTGCAAACCGGCCGATATTACTCAGAGAGTTTTTTAACGGCACCCCATCTATCACAAATAACGGCTGATTATCGCTGTTCAAAGAACGCGTTCCGCGAATCACCACACTAACGGAGGCGGTCGGGGAGGCACCGGTGGAACTCACGGTAACGCCGGAAACTTTTCCAGCCATCGAATTAAGGACATTGTTCTGCGCAACACGGTTCATGTCTTCGCCGCTGATTTGACCGACGTCATAACCCAATGCCCTTTTATTACGGGTGATACCCAGCGCCGTAACCACTACGCCGGTCAGGTTGGTACTGTTCCCGGCTTTCATGAGCGCGTTCACAAATAATTTCCCGTCGGTCGGAATTTCCATACTGCTATATCCAACATAGGAAAATACGAGTACGGCATCTGCCCCGGAGACGGCCAGTTTATAATGTCCGGAGGTATCTGTAATGACACCATTGGATGATCCGCGTTCCGAGACGTTCGCTCCCGAGATCGGACCGGTGGCATCGGATACATACCCTTTAATAATCATCTGACGATTCCCTTTTTTTCCGGCTGCAGCGCCATCCTGCGCCAAAATAAAGTTGAGTGTAAAAAGCGTAAAACCGAACGAAAGCGTTAGCCATTTAAACAATGGGGTAAATGAAAAGTTTTTAGTCATTTTTTTCTTATTAGCAGTTAACAAAACTGAACCTTCTCTGTATTTAAAAATCTTTGAATCCAATGAAGCAATCCAGTACTTATCTTTTCTACGGACTGTGCGCACTAAATCAAAACCGGTTTGTCTTTTCTACTATAAGCAGACAACCCGGCATTGTTGGGGGCCAATTCCGTAATGATATAGTCGACCGCTGTTAAATCGGCGATCTTAATTTTTTGAACGGTATTGAATTTTTCGGCTATGCAAACGACCGCTACTTTTTTTGCCGTACGTATCATCGCCTTCATCACATGCACTATTTCCCAGTCAGAATCCGTTAGTCCGTGCTCCACTGAAATGCCATTCGTACCAATGATGCACAAATCCGTTTTAATATTTGACAACTCGTTGATCACGCTGGCCCCGGTATGAATATTGGCGTTTTTAGCCAGCCGGCCCCCAATAGTGATGACCTGGATATGTTCATGCTCCGCCAGGGTGAGCGCCACATGCGGACTCACCGTAAAAATGGTAGCCTGTAAACCGTCCGGAATATGTTTGGCAATCTCCATAATCGTCGTCCCTCCTTCCAGCAAAATCATCATATCCTTCTTGAAAAGCCCGATTGTCTTATCCGCAATAACCCGCTTCGCATCCAATGCATAAACCTCGTTCTGCCCATTAAAAGGGTAATGAAACGTTTTGCTCATCGCCCCGCCATGCACTTTTAATACTAATCCTTGCTCTGCCAACTCGTTCAGGTCTCTTCTTATAGTATCATCAGAAACAACGAGTTGATCAACTAAATCGGTCGACAGAACCTTATTGTGGAGGTTGATTTCCCTCAGTATAATTTTATGTCTTTCCTCCTTTAACATGGCATTAATAATTATTCCTCAAAATTAAAAATAAGGATATTTTGCATAGTATTACGTACTTTCAATAAATAAGTCAGAAAAAAACCGCAAGATTAATACCAACATAATTTTATGATAACGATTACGGAGCAGCCTTCTTCTCATAGACATTTGGAAACCAAAAAAATAGAGGAGATTACTTCGCTGATCAATGCAGAAGATGCCAAGGTATCCCTGGCGGTACAAAATGCCCTGCCACAGGTCAATCTGCTGATCCATGCCATTGTCGGCAAACTAAACCAGGGCGGAAGGATGTTTTATCTGGGGGCCGGAAGCGGTGGGCGACTTTCCGTACTCGACGTCATTGAATTACCAACCACGTTCGGAATCGAAAAAGGCAGAGTGAATTCGATTCTGGCCGGCGGAATCGAACACCTGGCCGAAGCCCGGGAAGAAATGGAAGACAATACAACTGAAGGATGGGAAAGACTCCAGAAAGAAAATATTTCAGATAAAGATATTGTGGTCGGTATCTCTGCAAGTGGCACTACCGCTTTTGTACTGGGCGCATTGGAAACCTGCCGCAAAAATAAAATCAGCACCGGATGTATCGTCAGCAATCCGGATTCTCCGATTGCCTTACACGCGGATTATCCGGTGGAAATAATTACCGGACCGGAATTTATCACCGGCAGCACCCGTATGAAATGTGGGACTGCCCAGAAAATGCTTTTTGATATGATCAGTACCACCGTCATGATACAGCTGGGCCGCGTAGATGACAACCAAATGGTGCATGTGATGCTGATCAATAACAAAATCACCGACCGTGCCGTCAAAATGCTGATGGGAAGGGTCGACATTACTTCGTATAAAGAAGCGAAGACCTTACTTCTTCAACATGGAAGTGTGAAAAACGCAATTGATCATCTGAAATAATCCCTATTCATTCTTCGCTGAACGCTTTTCCAATGACGCGATCCAAGAGACCCATTTTTATTGTCGGCACATTATTCTTTGTGTTTGGATTTTTAACCTGGCTGGGGTCTGTGCTCATCCCGTACCTGCGGATTGCGTGCGAATTAAATAATCTGGCCGCGTATCTGGTTACCTTTTCCTTTTACATTTCGTATATGGTCATGGCCATTCCGGCGGCGGCTGTTTTAAAACGCACCGGTTATAAAAAGGGGATGTCACTCGGTTTATTCATCATGGCCATCGGCGCAGTCATTTTTATACCTGCCGCCCATGCCAGATCCTACCCGTTTTTTCTAACCGGTTTATTTGTGCAGGGAACCGGACTGGCCCTATTGCAAACAGCATCTAATCCATATATCACCATACTGGGACCCATGGAAAGTGCCGCGCGTCGAATCAGCATCATGGGCATATGCAACGGTATCGCCGGGGTTATCGCTCCACTCATCATGGGTGCGGTCATCTTAGCGGATGCGGATAAAATAAAATCGACGATAGTACATATGTCTGCCATTGAAAAAAATGCAGAACTAAACAGCCTGGCACAGCGCGTTATATTTCCTTACTCGATTATGGCGGTCGTGCTCCTGCTGCTGTCCATACTCATTCTTTTTTCCGGTCTTCCGGAAATGGATTCAGATGCAGAAGACGAAGTCATTGCTTCCGCCAATACACATAAAACCAGCATCTTTCAGTTCCCCCATTTACTATTCGGGGTATTGACATTATTTTTATACGTGGGCGTCGAAGTGATTGCTGCAGATACGATTATCAGTTATGGATCATCGCTCGGCATACCCCTGATCTCCGCAAAATTTTTGGCCAGTTGCACACTGGCGTTCATGCTGGTCGGATATGTAATCGGTATTATCGTGATTCCTAAATATATTTCGCAGGTAGAGGTCTTAAAAATATCATCGCTGATGGGGCTGGTTTTTGTGGGCATCGCCCTGCTGAGCAAAGGATACATTTCCGTGGCATTTATTGCTTTACTCGGCCTCGCCAATTCGCTCGTTTGGCCCTCCATCTGGCCGCTGGCGATCAACGGACTGGGTCGCTTTACGAAAATCGGCTCTTCTTTCCTGATTATAGCCGTAGGCGGAGGCGCCATTATTCCTCTTTTATATGGCTGGCTGGCAGATAAAGTCTCTCCACATTACGCGTATTGGGTAGCGGTGCCGTGTTACCTGTGCATATTATTTTATGCAACAGCAGGGCATAAACTTGGTTTACGCTTAAAAAATAATAAATGATACTGATAGCTGACAGTGGTTCTACAAATACAAACTGGTGCCTGCTCCATTCATCGCAGAGCCCGGAGTATTTCGATACCGAAGGGTATAATCCATATTTTGTCAGCAGCCGGTATATTGTTCAGTCACTCGAAGCCCACCTTCCAAAAAATATCGATCCTGCCAACATTCGCGTGATCTATTTTTATGGTGCGGGCTGTTTTGAAGACAAAGCCCCTACAATTACGTTTGCCCTGCAAGAATTTTTTATTCATGCCGCGATCCATGTGGGACTCGATCTGCTGGGATCTGCCCGGTCGGTATTGGGCGACAAACCCGGACTGGTGGCTATTCTCGGAA
>JAYWCS010000093.1:0-11616 GCA_043780315.1 Bacteroidota bacterium
GGTGGTTTCTATCGTTTTGTTTCTGATACCAAAATTAGGAGCGAAGCGCGTCAATCAGTTTGTCAACGTGGTCATTTTTGCTTACGCACTGAAAAATTATTTCATTTATGCCGCTTGTTATCAGGGTACCTGCCCACAAATACGCGTAGGTTTGGTTGGCATGATGCTTTTTTCCACCCTGATGTTGCTTAGTAGTCTGTTCTCTAAGGCCGTCGTGAAAACGACGGCTGAGAGTGACTGATTCAATAAAAATATATTGAATTTGCCCGGTGGGTAATAGACCTTATCAGTAGTGCCCCTGTTCAATTAAACGGGCGATGGCAAATGCACAACCTGCTGCAATGGCGCCGATCATCATCACTTGAAAAGCGCCAGTCCAAGGATTTACACCGGTGAATTTACTTTTCATAAAACCAAAGATGAACAGGCAGATCAACGTAATGAGAGCGGATACTTTCAGGCCCTCAAATCCAGTGGAAACAAAAAAGTAGGGCGATAAGGGAATCAGTCCGCCGACGATATAGGAAAATCCAATATTAAAAGCACTTTTTTTTGCCCGCCGTGGATCCGGTTTTTCGAGGCCCAATTCATATTTCATCATCAGCTCCACCCATTTATTTTTATCCTTGCTTACTTCTTCCACTGCCTGATTCTGAATTTCATTGCTGAGCCCCAGGGAAGAGAAAAAAGTTTTAAGTTCCTGTTTTTCTACCTCCGGCACAGTTTCCACTTCATCATATTCCCGCTTGAGTTCAGAATTATAATGATCCACCTCCGTTTTCCCGGCCAGATACCCCCCCAGTCCCATGGCAATAGAACCCGCAGCGATTTCAGCCAGACCGGCGATGATAATTAAATTCGTGTTCGAGATTGCTCCACTCAGACCGGCTGCGAGTGCAAAGGGAACTGTTAGTCCGTCGGACATACCTATTACAATGTCCCGGATTGTTTCGGCGCCAAACACATGTTCTTCGCGGTGAACATGACCTGCCTGTTTTAGCGGTATTTCTGCCTGATCGGTACCCGACATGAAAAATATTTACTGAAAGTTAAAAAATATCAACCTATTTCAGAACAGATAAACTGTCTTCGATAATTTCCAGACATTCGCCCATCTGCGTTTTAGTAATTATTAAAGGCGGCGCAAAACGAATTTTATTTCCATGAGTTGGTTTTGCCAGCAACCCGTTTTCCTTGAGTTCCATACAAAGATCCCAAGCCGCATCCTCGCGGGTATTATGAATGACAACGGCATTCAGTAAACCTTTACCCCGAACTGTTTCAATAAACGGAGAAGCCATTTTATTCATTCCATTTCTAAAATATTCGCCCATCACCATAGCATTTTCAGTCATTTTTTCGTCCTTCAAAACGGTTAATGCCGTAAGCGCCACCGCGCAGGCTAGTGGATTCCCTCCGTATGTAGATCCGTGTTCTCCGGGTTTGATCGTAAGCATAATTTCATCGTCCGCCAACACGGCCGAAACCGGCAGCACGCCGCCACTCAGCGCTTTGCCGAGTATCAGAATATCGGGGCGTACATTTTCATAATCACAGGCTAGCATTTTTCCGGTTCTTCCAAGACCGGTTTGTATTTCATCTCCGATAAATAATACATTGGCCTCTTTACAACAGTCATAAGCCTTACGGAGAAAGCCAATTTCCGGAACTACCACCCCGGCCTCACCCTGTATGGGTTCAATGAGAATTCCCGCTACGTTTTCATTCTGCAAAGCCTGTGCCAATGCGTCCAGGTCGTTATAGGGAATGACGTCAAAACCGGGCATGTAAGGTCCGAATCCCGTAAAGGAGGACGGGTCGCTGCTAAAAGAAACTACGGTGCTGGTGCGCCCGTGAAAATTATTTCCGAACACAATGATCCGGGCTTTATTTTCAGGAATGCCCTTCACCTGATAACCCCAGCGACGGCAAAGTTTGATGGCCGTTTCAACTGCCTCAACGCCGGTATTCATCGGCAAAACTTTTTCGTATCCAAAATACTGCGTGACGAATCGTGCGTATTCAGCGAACTGATCATTGTGAAATGCGCGGGAGGTAAGGGTCAGGCGCTGTGCCTGCAAAACGAGGCTGGCGATAATTTTCGGGTGACAATGACCCTGATTAAGAGCCGAATATCCACTCAGGTAATCGTAATATTTTTTCCCTTCCACATCCCAGACATATACGCCCTGGCCGCGCGAAAGCACCACGGGCAGCGGATGATAATTATGGGCACTGTATTGACTTTCGAGGTCCAGAAATGTCTCTGTGGCAGTGGTATAAGCAGCGGTCATTTGCATAAAAAATAAAAATTATAAAGAAAAAAATGGAAATACGGGCCTAGGCCGATGGCAAAATCCTTCGATGATTGAGAAAATCGAGGTTATCGCAAAGAAATTGTATGGGAGATATATGGCTGATGATGCAATATACAAAAAAGCCCAAAATGAAAGCTGAAATTATATTTTCGGTCAGGCAATGATAGTCTGACGGGTATTTTCAAAAACCAAGTCCGGTACGGTCCCTTTTTTAAAAATCCCGAATATCGTAGAGCCGCTGCCCGTCATGGACGCATAGACAGCGCCGTTTTTATATAGTCCGTCTTTTATTTTTTTCAATTCCGGACAGGATCCGAAAACAGGAATTTCAAAATCGTTTTTGATCGTCTGTTTCCATGTTTCCGGTGGCTGCGAAATACATTCTTTCAGCTTAAACTGCGCAGGGGACGGCTGTATTTTTGAATAGGCCCAGCCAGTGCCAATGCGGATATCGGGGTGAATCAGCAAAAAGGCATAATCGGAAAGATTCACCTGAACGGGTTCTAATAGTTCTCCGCGGCCGCTGGCAAAACAGGGCTTGGATTGCAGGAAAAAGGGACAATCACTGCCCAGTTCCAGCGCGAAAGCATTCATGACTGCAGCTGGAATCTGAAGGCTGAAAAAAGCATCCAGTAACTGCAGGATTCCCGCTGCATCGGCCGACCCACCCCCCAGACCGGCGCCCATGGGAATAGCTTTATGGAGATGAATATTTATACCCGTTAGCTGAGGATAATTTTTTTTAAGCAGATCATATCCGCGTAAGACCAGATTACCTTCCGGCGAGGAGGGAATATTCAATCCGGTTTGAATAAAACGTGTTTCAGCAGCCGGCACGATTTCCAGAACCTCACGCAGGGGCAATGGATAAAAAACAGTTTCCAGATTATGAAATCCATCGGGTCTTTTTGAGACGATGGAAAGTCCGAGGTTTATTTTTGCATGCGGGAAGGCGATCATCCGGTACGCCCTTTTCTTCGGCTGTTCATCTCATCGCGTATTTTGATGGCCCGGATGTAGTCTTCCTGCTCTAATACTTCCGACAGGAGGCTGTTCAGCTCTTCCAGAGTAAGCGCATTCAGATCTTCTTTGACACCCCCTTCCATGGTGACCGGATCTTTGGGTTGCTTTTTCTTACCCGCACTGTCTTCCATCAATATGCCCGCGCTTTCAATAATATTTTCGTAGGTATATATGGGGCATCCAAAGCGTACAGCCAGCGCCAGCGCGTCGGAGGTGCGGGAGTCAATCTCGACGGTATCGTGCTCGCTGGTACAGATGAGTTTAGAATAAAATATACCCTCCTGCAGGTCAGAAATAATGATTTCCTGCAAGTCGATCGTGAACGCCGTCATAAAATTCTTCATCAGGTCGTGCGTCAGCGGTCGGCTCGGATGCATTTTCTCCAAAGCGACGGCAATGGCCTGCGCCTCAAAGCCTCCGATTACAATAGGTAAACGCCGGAGTCCGTTGATTTCCCCGAGTACGACGGCATAAGAATGCGTCTGGGTAATGCTATGCGACAAGGCCACAATTTCCAATTCTATCTTATTCATAAAACGAATCGGCCCCGGGGGCCAGCATAAGGTCGTTTGTTAAAAGGGCAAATATAAAAAACTAATCCAGTTAAAAATGGAATAACCCTCAGGCAACCCCTTTCAGTTTTTTTACTGCCTGAATTAAAACGGGCAATATTTCAAAAGCGTCCCCGACGATTCCATAATCGGCAGACTTAAAAAACGGGGCTTCCGGATCTTTATTGATCACCACGATTACCTTACTGCGGTTTACACCCGCCAGATGCTGGATGGCACCCGAAATGCCAACGGCAATATACAAATTGGGGGCGATGGCAACGCCGGTTTGACCCACATGTTCATGATGCGGTCGCCAGCCCGAGTCGGCCACTGGCCGGCTGCAAGCAGTCGCTGCATGGAGCAATTTGGCCAATTCTTCGAGCGGTCCCCAGTTTTCCGGACCTTTCATTCCCCGTCCACCACTGACCACCCTTTCGGCATCCGCAAGCAGAATATCGCCGGAGGCTTTCGAAACGGATTTGATCTGCACCTTCGCCGGGGACAGACTAATATCCTGCGGAATAATTTTGGCCGATCCTTCTCCCGCCCCCACCGGATAGGCGTTGGGGTTGAGCGAAATAATCTTCACGGGTGTTTTGATAGAAACCGTACAGTAGGCTTTACCCGAAAACACATTTTTCTTGACCAGAAATCCATTCGAAGTATCTGGCAGGCTGGTCGCACCGGTCACACTACCCGCTTTTAAACGGGCAGACAATCCCGGTACAACCGCTCTGCCCGTGTTATTATGGGAAAGAATAATCACGGTAGCGCCCGATTGCTCGGTTACGGCTGCAATCGCCTGGATATATTGTTCCGCCTGCAGCTGGTTGAGTGACTCTTGTTGAATCTGGTGAATGTTCTGAATGCCATATCTCCCCAGTGCAGAGAGATCTTCGGTGAGCGTCCCCAGCAAAATCCCTTCCGCGGAAGTACCGGTTTGTTTAGCGAGCGCGACGCCATAACTCAGTGCCTCGAGCGATGATTTTTTTACGTGCCCGTCTGCATGATCAATGAATATGAGTACCGACATAGTTTTTAAAATTTTAAATAGAGAACCGAACATTCGATGGGCCGTTCAAGAAATCTCCGTTGAAATGCTCAAATTAATTTTGCTTCATCATGCAACAGCGTGATGAGTTCCTCTGCGTGGTCGGCCGCAATCATTTTAACTGCTTTTTTCACCGGAGGCAGTTCAAAAGAAACCACTTCCGTTAGCGGTTCTGCCGCCACCGGCTCCACCACTTTCAAAGGTTTACTCCGCGCACCCATAATCCCTTTCATATTCGGAATACGTTGTTCTGCCATCCCTTTCTGACAACCAATCACAATCGGCAGGCTCACCTCCACCGTTTCTTCCCCACCCTCCATCTCACGTACGAGCGTGGCCACATTACCTGTTAACTCCAATTTTGCGGCAAGAGAAATAAAAGGCATGTCCAGCAGTCCGGCCACCATACCACCGACGGACGCCCCGTTATAATCAATGGTTTCCTTCCCGGTAAAAATCAAATCATAGGCTCCTTCCCGGGCAATCGACGCAATCTGGAAGGCTACAAAAAAACTTTCGGAAGGTTCTGCATTTACACGGATCGCCTCGTCACCGCCCAGCGCAAGGGCTTTGCGAATAACCACGTCGACATCCGCTCCGCCAATCGTAATCAAATGGATAATGGCAGACGGATTCTTTTCCTTCAGTTCGATGGCACGCACCAACGCATACCATTCATCATAGGGATTCAGGATCCATTGAACACCCTCGGTGACAAATTTCCGGTTGTTATCCGTGAAGGCTATTTTTGCTGTGGTATCCGGTGTTTTACTAATGCAGACTAAAATCTTCATGGTATGCCTTAATCTTTAAAGTTGTTTATGCAACTATACAAAGTTACCTATTGAGACAACAAGTGTATGCTAAAAAAAATGAAAATAATCCGGTCAAATGGAGAAAATTGAAAAGCTTTTAACTTACCTGAACAGCCAGCCGGATGACCCGTTTTTAAAGCATGCGCTCGGGCTCGAATATATTAAACAGGGGAGGCAGGAAGAGGCTAAAAAATTATTTTTAGAAATACTTACCCGGGATCCTTCCTATATTGGCACTTATTATCATCTTGCTAAAATATTTGAATCCGGCAACGACCCGGAAATGGCAAAAATCTGGTACGAAAAGGGACTACTGGAAGCAAAAAAAGCAGGTGAACGTCACGCGTTGAATGAATTACAATCCGCGCTCGACCTGCTCCTCGATGAATCATGAATAATCTGGTGACCATATTGCAGGAAATGCTGATCAAACTGGGCGTTTCGAAAAAAGACCGGCTGTTGCTCGCCGTGAGCGGTGGACTGGATTCGGTTGTACTAACAGCCTGCTGTTCTCAAACTGATTTTGATTTTGGAATTGCCCATGCCAACTTTCAATTGAGGGGACCGGAAAGCGACCGTGATGAAACCTTTGTCTGCGATCTGGCCAAAAAATATGGGAAGCCATTTTTCATAAAAAAATTTAATACGGACAGCTATGCCGCTCAGCATAAAGTGTCTATCCAGGTGGCTGCCCGGGAACTCCGGTACCAATGGTTTCGTTCGATGCTTGGAAAAGATCCGTTAACCTTTCAATATTTGCTTACCGCCCATCACCTCGACGACAATATCGAAACGATGCTGATGCATTTTTTTCGTGGTACGGGCATTTCCGGATTGCATGGCATGCCGCAAAAAAATGAACATTTGATCCGGCCATTTCTCGCCGTTCCAAAATCAGAGATAAAAACTTTCGCCGCAACCCAGCAATTAACCTGGGTAGAAGACAGTTCCAATGCCAGCAACAATTACACAAGAAATTATTTTAGGAATCAACTGATTCCTATGCTGGAAAATATGTTTCCGGATTTGCATGGTAACCTGCAGAAAAATTTACAACGGTTTTCCGAGGCGGATTCACTTTACCGGCAGGCCATCGCATTATACAAAAAGAAACTGCTAAAATCCGTCGGTACCGAGGTCCATATTCCAATTCTCCTGTTAAAAAAATCGCTTCCATTAAGATCGATTTGTTTTGAGCTGATCCGCGATTTCAACTTTTCATCCGTCCAAACAGATGAATTGATCCGGTTGATGGATCGTTCGAACGGAAAATATATTTCAAGCCCCACCCACCGGATCATAAAAAACAGGTGCTGGTTAATGATTGCTGCGCATGAATCAACTGCGCCGGACCATATCATCATCGATGGGGGAGAAAAAGCTATTTCCTACCCGGGCGGTATGCTACAAATAAAAACTTTGAGTGCAGGCGAAGGACAAAGTTTTACCAAAGATCCCGCCAGCGCGTGGCTCGACGCAGATAAAATTCATTTTCCCCTAATTCTCCGGAAATGGAAATCGGGTGATTATTTTTATCCGCTCGGAATGAAAAAGAAAAAAAAACTGGCACGTTTTTTCATCGACCAGAAACTTTCAAAAACAGCGAAAGAAAAAGTATGGGTGTTGGTGATGGACAGCCAGATCATTTGGGTCGTGGGTCAGCGCATCGATAATCGATTTTGTATTCGTCCCGCAACAAGCCAATCGCTGCACATTAAAAATGAGGGTGTCTTAGTTCGTTCATAAAAGACTCAACCACACTCGGACTAACCGAAATTGTAAAAAGAATCCCAAACAAGGCTCCGTAGAAATGGGCATCATGATTGACATGGTCACCCCCTTTTTTAGACATATAAGCAGAATAGAAAAGAAATAATCCGCCATAGACGATGGCCGGCACGGGAAACACAATCACATAAATGACTTCCCAGGGACGGAGTAAAATAAATGCAAATAAAACGGCTGAAACGGCGCCGGAAGCACCCAGACTGCGGTAATTATAGTCGTTCCGGTGCTTTATGTACGTTGGAATATTCGAAACAATCAGGGCACCGGCATAGAGCGCGAGGTAGTAATAATTTTTAAGACCCAGCTCTCCCTGGTAATGAGCTTCCATGATCCGGCCAAAGAAATACAGCGTAAGCATGTTAAACAACAAATGCATGTAGTCCGCATGAATCAGACCGCAGGTAATAAAACGATAATACTGGTGTTTCTTGTTGATCGCCGGTGGCCAGAAAATCAGGTCATCCACTATTTTACCATTCCTAAAAGCCGTAATAGAAATAACCGAGGTAATAATAATAATGCTGATCGTGATATTGAACATGTATAATGTAAAGGGCCTTAAAGATATGGTTTAATTGCAGAAATCAAAATCGCCTAATCGTGGTGGTATTTCTCGTTGCGGCCTATGCTGCAGGCCCGATAAATCTGTTCCGCCAGGATTAAACGCACCAGCTGATGCGGAAAAGTGAGTGCGGACAGCGACCAGATAAATTTAGATTTCAGGAGCAGCGTGGTATCTAGTCCGTAGGCACTCCCGATCAGAAAAACAAGTCGTTTGACACTCTCATTTCCGCGATCGGATATAAAGGCTGAAAGCTTTCTGGAACTAAGTGTTTTTCCATTTTCATCCAGCGACACCAGGTAATCACCTGGTTTAAGGGCAGCGAGAATCAATTCAGATTCACTCTCTTTTAATTTTATTTGCGATAATGCCCCTGCATTTTTTTTCAGGTTAAATAAACGCCATTCCATCGGATAATAGTTCTGAATTCGTTCAGAAAAATCCTGTACGCCTTGCACAACATGGGTTTCATGCGATTTGCCAATTGCCCAGCATTCAATTTTCATTGGATGAAATTAAACATATATGCACGCCCTTTCTTTTTAATACCTTGAATTTTATCTATTTTGTAGGCTGCCAAAGGATATACATGAAGAAAATTACCGGCAACTCGCCGTTCTGGATTATTATCGGGGTTTTTATTATTTCCCGGATCATTCTGAGGGAAATGGGCGTGCAGATGAATTTCTGGGCGCTCTACGCGTACTGGCAATATCTGGATGTCGAAACCCTGAAACAACATTTGATCAATGGCGTTTGGTACGATCATGCCCAGCCACCGGTTTTTAATCTTTTTCTGGGATTGGTTTTAAAAATCGCCGGCAGTCAGAGTCCACTCGTTTTTGATTTCCTTTTCAAGTGTATCACCCTGGGAAATGCATTATTATTATTTTTCATCGTAAAAAAAATTACACCGATATCCTTTCTACCCTTACTGGTGACCCTGGCCTATATTCTGAGTCCGGCCACGATGATCTTTGAATGTGAACTATTTTATACGACCCTGATTTCCGGTTTTTTACTTCTCTCGGTTTATTTTCTGATTTGCTTTGCGGACAAAGGCAGCTGGTTAAATGCCGCCGGAATTATTTTTCCACTCGTCCTTCTTTGCCTCACCCGCAGCGTATACCATGTTGTCTGGTTAATGCTCCTGGCGTCTACCCTGATTATTTATTTCAGAAAAACGCCGGCCTTCAAAAAACTTTTGCTGGTTTCTTTGATCGGTGTTGGAATGGTCGGCAGCTGGTACGTAAAAAATAAAATCATATTCGGAAAACTGACCGCCTCCACCTGGATCGGAATGAATATCGCCCGTAATGTATTCCATGATAATGAAGTCACAGATTCCAGTCGCATCGAAGCCTATGCGCCCTTTTCTCAAGTTAATACCTACCGGAAATTTACGGACACTGGTTACGACCGAAAGTTCGCCGGATTGAACGACCGGGATCTGTTGATGGAAATGAAAAATGATAGTTTTATCAATGAAACGGCCGTGCGATATATACCGGTTTCAGATTTATACCTCAAAGCCAGCATCGACTATATTAAGTCCCATCCGGCTGCTTATATGAAAAATGTGATGCAATCATGCATTCTCTATTTCACACCGGCCACCATGTACTCGCTGGCGGCCGGGCAATCTGACAAAATAAAAATCTATGATGTGTTATACTCTTTTAACCTGACACATTTTGCGAAAAGCAAACAGGGTAGACGTATCCTGCTGAGCATTTCCGCCATTCCTAAATGTTTGCTTTATCTGTTCGTTTTTTTTCTATTAATCCGGTACAATATAAAAAGCCGGTCTTTTCCTCCGTGGAACCTCTTTATCCTGCTGACCATCGGCTTTGTATTTGGAATCAGTTCATTTTTTGAACACTATGAAAATATGCGGTTTCGTTTTGAAACGGAGCCCTTGTTTTTGATTTTATCGGCACAGGTTTTCAGCATCATCTATTTCCGGTGTCTGACCCGGCGCAAGAGTCAGGGCCGGTAACCACGCAGGAACTCGGTGACCGGCATACGCTTTTTTCCTTCCAGCTGCAGGTCTTCCACATAAATAAATCCGTCTGATGCCGAAAAGCGAAGCCAGGTTTTGCCGTCTGTTTCCATTGCACCAATCGCTCCGGAATGGCTCGCTTTTTCTGGTCGTCCGAGAAATATCTTTAGCATTTTTTCTTTGAAAGAAGTAAAGGCGCCGGGATATGGGGAGAGGCCGCGAATCTGATTATGAATTTTACGCACCGGATCCGACCAGTTGATTAAACAATCTTCCGCAAAAATTTTGGGTGCCATTTTTAAATCACCCGCTGACATCACGGGTTGTGGTTTTCCGGTGAATGATCCCTGCATCATATCCCGGATGGTTTGAACCACCATAGCAGCCCCGATCACTTTCATGCGGTCGTGTAATTCCCCGGCGGTTTCGTTTGGACCAATGGGTATCTCTTCCTGTAATAAAATACTACCGGTATCAATTTCCTGTTGCAGTTTGAATGTGCTGACGCCGGTTCGCTGCTCGCCCTGCATGATCGCTCGGTTGATCGGCGCTGCCCCGCGATATTGTGGCAGGAGCGAGCCATGGAGGTTGACCGTCCCCAGCGGCGGCATATTCCAGACCCGTTCGGGCAACATGCGAAAAGCCACTACGACCTGAATATCGGCTCCGTATGATTTTAAAAGGGTCAAAAATTCCGGATCCTTGAGTTTCAGGGGCTGCAAAACGGGAATATTTTTCCCGAACGCATATTCTTTTACCGCCGACACGCCGACTTTTAAGCCTCGGCCCGCGGGTTTGTCGGGTGCCGTAACCACTGCAACAACGGGAAATCCATTATCCACCAGAGCCTGGAGACTTGCCACGGCGAACAGGGGAGTACCTAGAAAAACGATTTTTGGATAGTCCATTTTTAAATCTTGCAGCGAAACGTCGGGCGTCTTGCCAATTGCAAAACAACAATATTTTATCTACAATTAATCGGGCAGCTTATTTGCGTAAAAGTTTTGTATTTACCTTTACGCCTTAAAACAAAAAGTTCTTTTTAAAAAATTTTACATCTAAAACTATTTTATGGCCGTTCAATCCGGTGACACGATTAAAATTCATTACCATGGCAGATTATCTGATGGTAGTACGTTTGATTCTTCCGAAGGCCGTTCGCCGCTCGAATTTAAAGTGGGCAGTGGTTCGGTAATCAAAGGCTTTGATGATGGGGTACAGGGCATGACCATCGGCGAGAAAAAAACGATTGAAATACCCTTTGCCCAGGGTTATGGTCCCGAAGATCTGACGATGATTATCGAATTTCCGGCAGACAGGCTGCCCGAAGATCTGAAGCCCGAAGTGGGCATGCAACTCAATATGAACAATGCTTCCGGAGAACAGTTTCCGGTCGTTATCACAGAAATAACAGATGAAAACGTCATCCTCAATGCCAATCATCCACTGGCTGGGAAGGACCTCATTTTCGACCTGGAATTGGTTGAGATTGTTGACTGATTT
>JAYWCS010000094.1:0-6122 GCA_043780315.1 Bacteroidota bacterium
GCGAGATAGGCTGCACCGAGTGCCGTCGTTTCGGTAATCCCGGGCCGGATCACTTTACATTGTAACAGATCGGCCTGAAACTGCATCAATAAATTATTAGCAGTAGCGCCGCCATCTACGCGTAACTCTTTGATCGGCACACCGGCATCCGCTTCCATCGCCTGCAGTACGTCCCTGGTTTGATAAGCGATGGCTTCCACCGCGGCCCTGGCTACATGCGCCGCTTTTGTTCCCCGCGTTATCCCAACGATCGTTCCGCGCGCATCGGGATTCCAGTAGGGTGCTCCCAACCCGGCAAAGGCGGGTACAAAATAAACACCGTCGGTATTTTCCACCTGCATCGCCAGCGCTTCAATCTCGGAAGAATTCCGGATGATCCCCAGTCCGTCGCGCAACCACTGCACCACGGCGCCGGCAATAAAAATACTGCCTTCAAAAGCATATTGAATACGGCCGTTTATTTTCCATGCAACGGTGGTCAGCAAATTATTTTTAGACTCTGCGAAATGATCTCCGATATTCATCAACATAAAACATCCGGTACCGTAGGTATTTTTTACCATTCCTTTTTCAACACACATTTGTCCGAATAAAGCCGCATGCTGATCGCCCGCAACGCCGGTGACCGGAATGCTTTCAGAAAAAATACTTCGATCCGTTTCACCATAGAAGGCACTGCATTCTTTGACGACCGGCAACATCGAAAACGGAATGTCCATGATCTGCAACATTTCCAGGTCCCATTGCTGATCACGTATATTATACAACATCGTTCGCGATGCATTCGTGATATCGGTTGCATGCACGGTGCCAAGGGTTAGTTTCCATATGAGCCAGGAATCCACGGTCCCAAAAGCGAGCTTGCCTTCATTCGCTTTTTTTCTCGCACCAGATACATTGTCCAGTATCCAGCGAATTTTAGATCCCGAAAAATAGGCGTCGATGACCAGACCGGTTTTGGAGCGGATTTTTTCTGATAGTCCGTCCTGCCGCAGCTCTTCACAGAAAGGAGCCGTTCTCCGGTCCTGCCATACAATCGCATTGTATATCGGTGCACCCGTTTCCTTATCCCAGACGATCGTGGTTTCCCGCTGGTTGGTAATACCGATCGCTGCAATCTCTGCCGCGGTGGCGCCAATTTTAAGTCTGGCTTCGGCTACCACGCTGGCCTGAGAGGTCCATATTTCATTGGGATCATGCTCCACCCATCCGGGCTGCGGAAAAATCTGTTTGAATTCTTTTTGCGCCATCGATTGTATCTGGCCGCTATGGTCAAAGAGAATGGCACGTGAACTGGTGGTGCCCTGATCTAGTGCGAGGATGTATTTTTTCATATAACAATCCGGTTAATGGGCATCGCGAGCCCCTGGAAGTTGATCGTTTGCCTTTCAGTCTTTAATTAGATAATTGCCTGCAACCTGCAAAAAAGATACTACTTGTTCTTTTTCCCATTGCGCATCCTTTTTCAATTCCTTCGCCATCAGTTGGGCAACGCGGGGAGCCATATCAATGGCTGCTCGTGCATCCAAAAATAATGCACGCGTTCTTCGCGCCAGTACGTCTTCAACCGTTCGCGCCATTTCATATCTTGTAGCCCAGATTACTTCGGCACCAATATAGGGCAATCGCGAATCCAGCAATTCTTTCCAGATCGCATTTTCCTTACCCAATGCTTTTACGGCCACCGCATCACTTCCATATACAAAAAATGAATCGGACCAATTCACCGATTCACGGAACCCGTGTAAGGTCAATGTTTTCGTCTGGCAAAGACGCTTTGGAAATCCAGCCGTTACAATCACCTGATTCACGGTATCTTCTGCCATGCGGCGATAAGTGGTCCATTTACCCCCCGTGATCGTTATCAAACCCGAGGGAGAAACGATTAATTTATGGGAACGGGAAATCTCTTTTGTTTTTTCTTTATCATGTGCCAGGGCAGCCAGTGGCCGTAGTCCGGCAAAAACACTCAACACATCTTTTCGGGTAGGGATGCGCGTTAGATACAAGGCGGCGGTATCCAGAATAAATTTTACCTCTTCTTCCAACGCCACCGGCTCCAGCTGATGCGCATTCAATGGCGTATCAGTGGTTCCTACCAGCATTTTATCGTGCCAGGGAATCGCAAAAAGTACCCTTCCATCCGGTGTCTTCGGAATCATCAATGCATCATGTGGACCCAGGAAAGACTGATCAAATACAAGATGCACACCCTGACTGGGACGCACCATCGGCCCAGACTCCGGGGCATCCATCACGAGTATTTCATCGACAAAAACGCCCGTCGCGTTGACGACCGTTTTGGCTTTCACTGTATACGTTAAACCAGTCTCGATATCCTGTACGATCACTCCGTTCATTTTATTGCCGGCCCGGGTGAGTGCTTTCACCTGAAAATAATTCAGCAGCACAGCGCCCTGCTCGCCTGCCGTCAACGCCAGGCTCACCGCCAGCCGGGCATCGTCGAACTGTCCGTCGTGATAAAGTACGCCCGACTTCAACCCATCCTGACGGATATTCGGGATCCGTCGGATCACGTCATTGCGCGAGATCAGACGGGAGCGGCCAAAACTTCTTTTTCCCGCCATCAGATCATAAACAGATAAACCAATCGAATAAAAAATACCGGTCCACCATGAGTAATTGGGAATAATAAAGGTTTCGTTTCTCACCAGATGCGGCGCATTACCGAACAGAATTCCCCGTTCCCGCAACGCTCCTATCACCAGACCGATATTTCCCTGGGCCAGATACCGCACCCCGCCGTGCACCAGTTTGGTACTGCGACTGGAAGTGCCTTTGGCAAAATCCGATTGCTCTAATAACAACGTACTAAATCCCCGGGAAGCCGCATCCACCGCCACGCCCAGACCCGTGGCCCCTCCGCCAATCACCACCAGATCCCAGACTTTTCCTGGATCGGATACTTTGGCAATCATCTCGGCCCGGTTGATTTGCATGGAAATACGATTTATTTATTTTCAACCAGCTGCTCACCGATCTCGTAGGCTTTTATTTCTTTGAGCATGGGTTTTCCTTTCGAATCCGTGATCCGCACGCGAATCGCGGTGACTTCCTTTTTTGGAAAAGTCAGGATTCGCTCATGGCCGATCGTGGTATAATTATTTTTATAAACGGTTTGATTACCCTCCACCAATTCGATCGAAAATGATTTCACGCGTTGCCCGTACGCGATCGACTCTTTCAGCATCAGGCAATTGACCGCTTTCTTCTTTGCAAAAATAATTTCAATCATGCCGTCGCGGTCGGTCCATTGATTATTTAGCGGCTGCTGAAAACTTTCAGCCCGCAATTGGGCAAATCCCATCAATGCAGCCGAGTCGTATGAACTAATCAATCCCATACGGTTCGGCGGTACATTCAAAATTAAATTAGCACCGCGGCCGACAGATTTCAAATAAAGATTGAAGAGTCGTTCCGGTGTTTTCACAAGACTGTCTTCGGCCTGGTGATAAAACCATCCTGGCCGGACGCTGACATCGCATTCTGCCGGAATCCAGGCTTTTCCATTTTCATTGCCGTGGTTGAGCGTGTCGGCACTGGGGCCTGCGCTGCCCGGAGTGAAACCCACGGTATCGAGCAGGTTCCAGTTGGTTGAACCGGCTTCGCCATCTTCATTACCCACCCAGCGGATGTCCGGACCGATATCACTAAACACGACCGTATTCGGCGCGATCTCCTGAAGCGTCGATTTAAAACCGACCCAGTCGTAAACCATTTTTTTTCCATTCGGTCCTTCCCCATTGGCACCATCCCACCAGAATTCGAAAAATGGTCCATAGTTCTTTACGACTTCTCTCATCATATGCATAAAGACTTCGTTATAGGCGGGCGTTCCGTACGCCGGATGATTTCGGTCCCAGGGAGAAAGATATACGCCCATCGACAAACCCGATTCGTGACAGGCCGCGTACAATTCCTTTAACACATCGCCCTTCCCGTTGCGCCACTTGCTTTGCGCCACCGTATGTTTTGAATACGCGCTGGGCCATAAACAAAATCCATCATGATGCTTAGCCGTGATTACAATGCCGCGGGCTCCGGCAGCCTTTGCAATGCGGCACCACTGGCTGCAGTCGAGCGCTGCAGGATTAAAAACTTCTTCATTCTCTGTTCCTTTGCCCCACTCCAGATCCGTGAATGTATTGGGGCCGAAATGCATAAATAAATAAAAGGGCTTATCCTGCCATTCCAGTTGTTTGGCAGAAGGCAACGGTCCCACCGTTTTTTGCGCCGGACAACAGAAAGAAAACAAGCAGAAAAATAAAAAAGCAGATAATTTCATGGGGCTGTTTTTAAAATTCGTTTTATGAAACTATGAAATCGTATCAGATATTCCTGATTATGGGCCGCACTATTATTTAGTTAACCTAATTTCGTGCTATCAAAAACAATTATGTCTTTTTTTAGTGATAAAGTAGTGATTGTTACGGGCGGAACGGATGGCATCGGAAGGGCCCTTATCGACGCACTTATTACGGCCGGTGCAAAAGTGGCCACCTGCGGTCGTCAGCACGATAAACTATATGCCCTGCAACTGGAATATTCGCAGGTGATGCTGCATACGATGGTCTGCGATGTAAGTAATGAGGAAGAATGCAAACGTTTTATTCATTCAACCGTAGAAACCTTCGGGAGCATCGATATTCTGATTAACAACGCCGGTATCAGCATGCGCTCGCTGTTTGACGATGCCCAAACGGATGTGATCCGCCGGATGATGGACGTAAATTTCATGGGCGCGGTTTACTGCACCAAGTTCGCGCTGCCTTATATCAGCAAACAAAAAGGAATTATTGTTGGCATTTCCTCCACCGCCGGTTACCGTGGTTTGCCAGGAAGAAGCGGCTATTCGGCTTCTAAATTTGCCCTGCAGGGCTGGCTCGAATCTTTGCGACTCGAACTATTGGATTCCGGTGTGCACGTGATGTGGGTATCTCCGGGTTTTACGAAATCCAATATCCGCTATGCGGCCCTGAATAGCAAGGGGATCGGACAAGGAGAGAGTCCGCTCGACGAATCCAAACTCATGAGTGCAGACACCTGTGCGAATTATATCCTGCATGCGGTAGAAAAAAGAAAAAGGGTGGTGGTACTTACCGCCACCGGAAAATTCACGATATTCCTGAATAAATTCTTCCCTTCCCTGGTCGATAAACTATTACACCGGTATTATTTCAAAAACGGGGAGCTCGTTCGATAGGAGCCCAATAAATCTATTTCAAAACGAACCGATCCCGATGGCGCTCATTACCCTTACTTCCGATTTCGGCCAGCAGGATTATATCGCGGGCGCCGTCAAGGGACAACTCCTACAGATCGATCCCGGCTTTCGCATACATGACATCTCACATCAGGTGGCCTCATTCAATTACCCGCAGGCCGCTTATATTTGCCGTAATGCGCTCTGGCAGTTTCCGACCAATACCTTTCACCTCATACTGGTCAATCTCTTTGAACAAAAACCGGAATATCTCCTGCTGGCTTATGTTCAGGAGCAGTATATTTTCTGTGCCGATAACGGACTCCTGGATATGATCACCCCGGCCAAACCCACCCGCGTGATCGGACTCCCGCTGGATAAAAATGAAATCAAGAATACACTCTATTGCACCCGGCAGATCGGCCTGGCCATCAAGGCCATCGAATCGGGAGCCCTGCCAGAATCACTGGGTGATCCGGAAATAAAATATACCGAGAAGAACGATTTGCGGCCGCTGACCCATAAAGAATATATTGAGGGTCAGATTATATTTATCGACAAGTTTGAAAATGTGATCGTCAATATTACCCGGGATGTCTTCGAGGCGGAACGCAAAGGCCGGAGTTTCCGGATCGTATTCAAACGCAATGAAATCATCGACCGGATCAGTGAGTCCTATGCCGATGTGCCGCAGGGAGAAAAACTGGCCCTATTCAATTCTGCCAATTACCTGGAGGTGGCCATTAACAAGGGCAATGCGGCCGGTTTATTCGGACTGCAGGATTTCACCGACCAGTCCCTGCAGCATTACCTGTTTTACCAAACGGTGAGGGTTTATTTTGAATGATGTGCAGAGCTAAAACGGTCAAACATCCAGTGATTAACAGGTGTTTTACAA
>JAYWCS010000095.1:0-5387 GCA_043780315.1 Bacteroidota bacterium
TAAAGGGGGCGTTCAAAATCTTTACCTGAAAGATATCGCTACAGTAAAAGATGGCGCCGATATAACAGCGGGGTATGCATTAGTGAACGGGAAACGATCGGTTTATCTAAGTATCGCCAAATCGGCTGATGCGTCAACCTGGGAAGTGGTGAAAAATCTAAAAACTGCCTTACCAAAAATTCAAAGTACGCTGCCCGAAGATGTAAAATTATCCTACGAATTTGACCAGTCCGTCTTTGTAATTAATGCCGTAAAAAGTTTGGTGAAAGAAGGGATCATCGGCGCTTTACTAACCGGACTGATGGTTTTACTTTTCCTCGGAGACCGGCGTGGGGCGCTCATTGTGATACTCACGATTCCCATTTCGATTATTTCCGGTGTGTTATTTTTAAAGCTGGCCGGACAAACAATCAATATCATGTCGCTGAGCGGCCTTGCGCTGGCAATCGGCATCCTGGTGGATGAAAGTACGGTAACCATTGAAAATATTCATCAGCATTTTGCGATGGGAAAACCAAAAGCCCTCGCGATCTGGGATGCCTGCAAAGAAATTGCATTTCCAAAACTGCTTATCCTGTTTTGTATTCTCGCCGTATTTGCGCCGGCACTTACGATGGCAGGGATTCCCGGTGCGTTGTTCCTGCCACTCGCCCTGGCCATCGGATTTTCGATGATTATTTCATTTTTATTGTCCCAAACCTTTGTACCGGTCATGGCCAACTGGCTCATGACACCACATGCTGTCGGACAAAAAAACGGCGATGAAAAGATCAGTGGTTTTGAGCGTTTTCGTAATCGCTTCCTGCGTTTTGTTACGCGGATCATGCCCTACCATAAACCGGTCGTGATGGCTTATCTAGTTGTCATTACAGGTCT
The DNA here is from genome assembly GCA_043780315.1 of Bacteroidota bacterium. GTDB lineage: Bacteria > Bacteroidota > Bacteroidia > Chitinophagales > Chitinophagaceae > Puia. The sequence goes on from JAYWCS010000095.1 coordinate 877, forward strand.
TGCCTTTGTTTTGCTCCATACTATCGGCCAGGATGTTTTACCTAAAACGAATGGCAGTCAGTTCCAACTGCGCTTGCGTGCACCAGAAGGCACCCGCATCGAACGCACAGAAGAAAAGGCACTGGTCATTCTGAAAGATCTTGAAAATCTCGTTGGCAAAGAACACCTTGCGATCACGTCTGTCTATGTGGGGCAACATCCTTCTTTATTTTCCGTGAGTCCCATTTACCTGTTCATGGCCGGACCGCAGGAAGCAGTCTTTCAGGTGAGCCTGAAAGATTATCATACCAATATGGATGAGTTTAAGGATCGCGTCCGGAAACGCATTAAACAATTACTACCGGATGTGCAGCTGTCGTTCGAACCCATCGACCTCACTGATAAAGTGTTGAGTCAGGGCTCACCTACTCCGATTGAAATACGTATTGCCGGTAAGAATAAAAAGCGGAATGAAGAGTACGCCAATAAAATTGTTACAAAACTAAAAGACCTGGACTATATGCGGGATGTGCAGATCGCACAATCACTAAAATATCCGGCCCTTAATATCAATATCGACCGGATAAAAGCAGCACAGGTGGGTGTCGACATGAATGATATATCTCGTTCGCTGATTGCCGCCACCTCATCTTCCAGATATACAGAAAAGAATGTATGGCTGGATGAATCGGCCGGTCTGGCTTATAACGTGCAAGTACAGGTGCCGCTGAATGAAATGAGCAGTCAGTCGCAGATAGAAGAAATACCCTTGCTGAAAAATGAATCCCGGCCGATTTTGGGCGATGTGGCCACCATCACGACAGATACCACCTACGGAGAGAATGATGATCTCGGCGCGATGCCTTTTGTTTCTGTTACTGCCAATCTTTTTAAAAAAGATCTGGGTGCAGCCACCACCGATGTGCAAAAAACGATTGCTTCGCTCGGAACCCTGCCACGCGGTTTATTTGTTAGCCAGATCGGAATGGGCACCGTGTTAATTGAAACACTGAGCAGTTTACAGGGAGGTCTTTTGGTAGCGATCGTTGTCATCTTTTTGATGCTCTCCGCCAATTTCCAGTCTTTTAAAGTTCCGTTAGTGATTCTGGTCACGGTTCCTTCGGTTGTACTGGGAGCGCTGACTTTATTAATATTAACCGGGTCCACCCTGAATCTACAATCCTATATGGGAATCATTATGTCGGTGGGAGTTTCTATTGCGAACGCCGTACTATTAATATCCAATGCCGAAACACTGCGATTGCAAAACGGAGAGGCGATGAAATCTGCGAAAGAAGCTGCCGCCCTGCGTTTGAGACCGATCGTGATGACCAGTCTGGCGATGATTGCCGGCATGTTACCCATGGCCATTGGAGAAGGAGAAGGGGGCGATCAGGTTTCACCTTTGGGCCGCGCGGTCATCGGGGGATTGATCGGATCTACTTTTGCAGTGTTGTTTATATTGCCACTCGTATTCTCCTGGGTACAGGGCAAAACCACCACGCAATCTGTATCGCTGGATCCGGAAGATAAGGATAGTATATTCTATGTTCATCGTGCAAGCGATTCTAAAAACTAATTATATACACTGTTTTATGATAGGAAATTTCAAGTTATGCATTTCGTCTTTGGTTCTGATCAGCGCCTGTCTTTCCGGATGTGAATCAACGGATGGCAGCAAAGCCTCGGATAGTACAACGCCGGTTAAAGTTCACACGGAAACTTTCCAGCTGCAGAAAGAAAAGCTTTCTTCTACGTTGCATATGCCCGGGGAATTAATTGCCTTTCAGCGAGTGGATCTATATGCCAAAGTGAATAGTTTCGTAAAAAAAATAAATATCGACGTTGGCAGTGAGGTGAGGCAGGGACAGTTGCTCGCCACGCTGGAAGCACCTGAAATCAATGCACAGTTATCCGGTGCCGAATCGAGATTGAATTCGCTGGAAGCAACCTATAAGGGCAGTAAAGCCAATTATACCCGCTTGCTGGAAACGAGTAAAACGCCCGGAACGATATCACCCAATGAACTCGATTTGGCGTACGCAAAGGAACAGTCGGATCTGGCTCAGCTGCAGGCTTCAAAAGCAGCCTCCCGGGAAATCACAGAAACAAAAAATTACCTGGAAATCCGGGCCCCGTTTGAAGGCGTGATCACAGCCAGAAACGTGAGCAACGGCGCCTATGTGGGGCCATCGGGCAAAGGTTCCGATCTGCCGCTGTTTACATTGCAGGAACAAAAAAAATTACGGCTCGTGGTGGACGTACCGGAATTATATACTTCCTATCTGAAAAACAAAAGTCAGATCCGTTTCACAGTAAAATCTCTTCCGAATGAAGTGTTTACTGCCAGCATACAACGACTGGCTGGAGCGCTCGATACCCGTCTGCGTTCGCAAAGGGTCGAAATAGACGTGATCAATAACAATAAAAAATTATTACCGGGTATGATCTCTGAGATATCGATTTCATTGCCCGGACAAGACAGCACATTCCTGGTGCCCGAAACCGCTGTGGTGAATTCTGCTGAAGGTGTTTTTATTATCCATGCCAAAAATGGAAAAGCGGTTTGGTTACCTGTAAAAAAAGGCAGATCCGATCATGGTAAAGTAGAAGTATTTGGAAATTTAAATACGGGTGATCGCATTGTTGCTCATGCGAGTGAGGAAATCAGGAAAGGATCGGATATCAACTAAAACGCGCGAACATGTTGAAGGTTCTGCATTCGTTACGAAACAATTTTTTCAAATACACCCGTTATTTTATTTTTCCGAACACGACCCGCCGGAAAGCAACTACCATTCATCGCGATATAAACCCCGGGGGGTAATATCTGAACGAATGCCAATGCACTCCCCAGGTTGAACAGACCGTCGGAGCTGCCGAATTTGTAAGGAACCATTGCGCCGGTGAGTACGATTGTTTTACCTGTCATAAAGCGGTCGAGGTATATCGCTGTTTCTGCAATCGTATCCGTTCCGTGGGTGATGATAATCCGTTCTTCTTCCGAATCATTGCAATGGGCTGCAAGTGCCTGCCGATAATTGTCGGTCATATTCAGACTATCGATCATTTCGAGCACGGCAATCTCTGTCTCCACGAGATTGCGGCCGAGACGGAGCATTTCCGGAAGATGCGTTTCTTTAAAAAAAAGTTCTCCCGTCAATTCATTATATTCTTTATCGAACGTCCCTCCGGTAACAAGAATCAGAATCGGCATGTTTTAGCGTTTACAAGTATAAATATAGGAAGATTTTTCAGCGGCTGGGAGCAACGATTTTAACGGGCGGTTACCGAAAATGCCATTTTCATCGTTAAACTTTCTACTTAAGATATACTCTAATAATCAGCATCTGTTTTGACAATAAAAAATGCTGATCATGAAAAAGAAACATGTTTTAATCGTTGCATTTATCGCCATTTTAGGAACGCTGTTTAGTGGATGTGTTGCCAGGTACAGACCCTATCATCCCTATTATCACAGTTATTACCGTCCTAATCCCGGATATTATCATTATTAGGTATAACGGTTAATCAGTCGTTAAAAAGGGCTTTCTTCGCAATATTTAGGGTCATTTATCCTTCTACCAAATTAAACCCTTCGAAAAGAAAGCCCTTTTAAATCATCCTGATGAAAACAACCACCTTCGTAATAACCCTCATTGGATCATTCCTGCTGACCGAAACGATTTCGGCCCAAACGAATGCAGATTCCATTCAGATAAAAACGGACAGCCTGCAGATCAAATCAGATTCGTTATATCCGGATAAACATCCGCCTAAAACTTCCCATTTTGAAGTCGCATTGAACTATCAAAATAATGAAGTTTATTTCGGTCGTAAAGATTCATCTGTGCTGCACTATTACATTCCGGCTTTTAGTTATTATCATAAGTCAGGCTTGTTCGCGACAGTCTCAATGAATTATCTGAAAAATACGACAACCAGTCGTGTGGATCTTTTTACCGCCCAGCTGGGATTTGTTTATACGAAAAGCGACTATGATGGTCAGTTGTCTGTCTCCAAATATTTTTACAATAGCCAGAGTACCAGCGTTACCTCTGAAATTTCAGCCAGCATAGAATCTCAGAATAGTTACGACTTCGATTTTATCCGTGTTACATTTACCGGCACCCTGAATATTGGAAGCAAAATGGATTTTGCGGGACTCTTCGGATTGGAACATAGCTTTTCTTTCTTCAAAGATCACGTGAATATCACCCCAACTTTTACCGCTACTGCCAGCACGCAGAATTATTACAACGACTACTACCGGAAAAGACGCTACACGATCAATCGCAAAGGACAAACGCCGCAAACGGGCACTGCCTCCGTTTCCGGCACCGTATTCAATGCCGGCGCGTTCAGGCTGCTGGATTATGAACCGAATCTGCCCATCAACTATACCATCGGAAAATGTGTTTTCAATTTTACGCCGACTTATGCTATTCCCGTCAATCCGGCCACCGTGTCAGTTCATACGGTTCGTGAAAATGGACAGGTTTTCGATCACACAAAAGAGGAAACCCTTAGCA
>JAYWCS010000096.1:0-5255 GCA_043780315.1 Bacteroidota bacterium
TGGAAGAATTTAATAAAACACCGAACTGGGGTCCGGCCTGAAAGCTGAGTACCGGGATGGGCTTCAGAGAAAGCAGCACCGGGATACTCATATAATTCAACCGTACATTTTGATAATTGATCGCCTGCGCCTGGGGATAGATCTGGTTAAAATTACTGGCCGTTTGGGTGTTGGTCTGATTGAATAACAGCTCCGGTTGAATACCCCATTTGCTCGTAATATTAATTTCAGCAAAGGCGCCGGCACTGAATCCCCATTTGAAACCACCGTCAAATGACCGTCCGTTGATCTGGGCAATATTGGTACCTGCTTTAATTCCTAAATGAAAACCTTGGGCAGCAATACGGGAAGACGAAAAAAAAATCACTGCAAAAAAGAGAAAGCCTGCTTTCTTCATGGGTTAATTTTTATTATAATTAATTAGTAACAATACGGAACGTTTTATTCCCGGGTTTAGTCCTTCGATAATTTATTTTAACACGACATTAATCCTACTATCTAAAATTATACCAGCTCGATCAGCGTGATTTCGGGCATGATACCAACCCGGCCCGGATACCCGATAAATCCGTAGCCCCTGTTTACGTATAATTTCTGTTTCCCTTCCTCATATAAGCCGGCCCATTGATCGTACACATATTTTACGGGGCTCCATTTAAAACCGGGAATGTCGATACCAAACTGCATGCCGTGGGTATGACCGGAAAGCATCAGGTCGATGTCACTATATTTGGGCCTCACTTCTGCATCCCAATGACTGGGATCATGACTCATCAATATTTTGAACGGATATTTTTCTGCCCCCGGATATGCCTCCCACATTTTACCATGTTTCGGAAATCTTTTTTTTGCGCTCCAGTTTTCAATACCGATCAGCGCAATTTCCTGTCCCTCTTTTTCCAGCACCACATGCTCATTCATCAGTAAACGCCAGCCCATCGCGGCCTGCAGCTTTTTCAGGTCTTCGATGTTCTGATTCCTGACTTCCATATTTGGCCACTGTATGTAGTCGCCGTAATCATGATTGCCCAAGGTAGAAAAAACACCCATCGGTGCTCTGAGGCGACTGAAAACGTCGGTATAGGAATGCATTTCGGTGGCCAGGTCGTTCACCATATCGCCTGTAAACAAAATCAGGTCGGGCTTCAGATCCAAAATCATCTGAACACCCTTTTCGACGGCTGCTTTATTATCAAAACTGCCGGAATGAATATCGGAGATCTGCACAATTTTCAATCCCCGGAAAGCGGTTGGCAGATTGGGAAAATTTAGCGGAACCTTTCTGATTTGATAGTTGTATTTATTCGTAAAACCATAAACGAGTGACGTAATAAGCGTGCCCCCAATGCCCAGGCCGAGCCAGCTGAGGAAGACGGACCGGGAAATGCCTTCGCTCACCTGGCTCTCGCCTTCGGTATTGCGAAAAAACATTTTTGCTACGGCCCATTGCATGGCCCGGCGCAGATCGTCGATCAGGAACACTAAAGAAGCCACCAGTTTAGCGAAGAAAAAACCGACGATGGTGACGAAGATATAATTACGCAGGTTTTTTGGCCAGCGATCCGTATTTAAAAAAGGAAGAAAAATAAACAGGATGATAATGGCAATGGAAAGGGTCCAGTAGCCGGAGAAAATAATTGATTTCGTCCTTTGAGAAGCGGATTGACTCAGCATTTTCACCACCTGGAAAACATAAAAATCAATTCCGATCATGATGATGGACACTAGCCATATAAAAGGGGCGTTACGCATAGGCTGTTTTAAATATTCTTTAAAAATCGATGAACTCGCCGAGTTGTTCCCCGATCACCCGGAGGGTTTCGGAATTCACTGTCATCTCTTTATCGAATAGGGTGTGAACAACAGAAATAGGCAGTTTGTTCGGATGAACGATGGCCCCCATATAATGCAAAATGCCCGTCAGGTGGTCCATTCCGCGCAGGTTGCCGGCCCGGCCTTTGGATACGCCGGATAACAATGCTTTTTTCCCTTTCCATACTTTATATATATCCGTCACATCGATCAGGCATTTCAGCACCCCGGGAATACTACCATTGTACTCGGGACTGATAAAAATAAATTTCTCTGCCGGCAGCAGCCAGTCCTTTTCCAATTGGATCATGGTTGGGTTCCTATCGAGCAGCGGAAGGCCAGCGAGGGAAAGAACCTGGGAGGCAATGTTTTTTTCTTTTAAAATGGACTGATACAGCCCGGCAATGAGCAACGTGAAACTATCTGTGCGGTTGGTGCCTGAAATGATGAGGTACATAAAGCTGCAAGTTAAGACGAAGTGGTATTTTTCTGAACTCGGCCGGCAAGTTTGTATTTTTACGGCTCATCCGGCCCGAAAGGGAGGGTAATTTTGTACTTTCACCCAAACAATGCCGGGAAATAAAACCGGCCGGGATCAGCAAAAAACAAAACGGAGCGTTACATGGCAAGAATCATCGGGGTGGCAAATCAGAAAGGGGGCGTCGGCAAAACAACCTCCGCTATAAACCTGGCGGCGAGTCTGGCGGTGCTGGAATTTAAAACCCTGCTGGTAGACGCCGATCCGCAGGCCAACAGCACAACCGGGGTGGGATTCGACCTGCATAATATCACCCAGAGCCTGTACGATTGCATGGTGAACCAGGTGTCTGCCAAAGACGTGATTCTGAAATCAGAAGTACCCAATCTGGATCTGATCCCTTCCCATATCGATCTGGTGGGCGCTGAAATTGAGATGATTAATTACCCCGACCGGGAAAGTGTTCTAAAGAATATTCTGGAGCCGGTGCGGAAAAACTATGACTTTATCATCATCGACTGTTCGCCTTCGCTGGGGCTGATAACCGTGAACGCCCTGACGGCGGCCGATTCGGTGATTGTTCCGGTACAAACAGAATTTTTTGCGCTGGAAGGGTTGGGCAAATTACTCAACACGGTAAAGATTGTGCAGAGCCGGCTAAACCCGGATCTCGCCATTGAGGGCATCCTGATGACGATGTATGATGGCCGTCTGCGGCTTTGTAATCAGGTGGTGAGTGAAGTGCGCAAACACTTTGATGAAATTGTTTTTAATACAATTATCCACCGCAACTCAAAAATCAGTGAAGCTCCAAGCGTGGGCAAGCCGGTGATATTATATGATGCCTATAGTAAAGGCGCTATGAACTACCTGAATCTGGCCAAGGAAGTATTGCAGAAAAACAATATGACTAAAATGACCCAGGAAGAACGCATCCTCGAATAGCCGATGAAAACGAACGAATAAACAAACATGACGACGCCAAATAAGAAAGATAAGGAAGCACTCGGCAAAGGAATCCGGTCGCTGTTACAGCATATTGATATGGATCTGAAAACAACCACTGGCAATCTGCAGCCGGCGGTCGCTGAAAACATGACGGGTATTCTCCGTATTTCACTCGATCTGATTGAAACCAATCCCAAACAACCGCGGCGCGATTTTGATGAAACTGCATTGCAGGAACTGGCCGCTTCCATCCGGATGCACGATATCATTCAACCGATCACGGTTGCCAGACTTGCCAATGGAAGGTATCGTTTGATTTCCGGCGAAAGACGCTTTCGCGCAGGGAAACTCGCCGGCATCAAAGACATACCGGTGTATGTGCGACAGGCCAACGACCAGCAGCTGCTTGAACTCGCACTGCTAGAAAATTTACAGCGTGAGGATCTCAATGCGATGGAAATTGCTTTGAGTTACAAACGCATGATGGACGAGTTAAACTACACCCAGGAGCAGGTTTCAGAGCGTATGGGCAAAGAAAGAAGTACCGTTGCCAATTATGTGCGACTGCTAAAACTTCCGCCGGATATTCAGGTTGCCCTGCGAAATGGTATTATTTCGATGGGTCATGCACGGGCACTCATCAATGTAGACACGATTGATAAACAGTTATATTTATTCAGTGAAATAAAAAACAGATCGTTGTCGGTCAGACAAACAGAAGAACTCGTTCGAAGATTATACAAGACTCCATCAGCTGTTAAAGAATCTGTAAAAGCCGGTCTGCCGGAATCATACAGAAAAATAGAAGATACTTTAGCAACGCATTTTAGCACCCGCGTGAAACTGAGTCACCACACGAACGGGAATGGCAATATCAGTATTGAATACTACTCCGTTCAGGAATTGAATAAAATTCTGGATCAGCTCGGCGTACAGATCAACTAAGCGTTCAGCATGAGACAAGTATTTTTTATTTTATTTGTTGCTGGTCTTTTATTCCCGCTCTCCGCTGCTGCGCAGCAAACCTATACAATTCGTACAAAACCGGATACCTCGCAATTCAAAAAAGACACGGCAAAATTAATCCTGATGCCCGATTCGGTATTGAAAAAAAAGGATACGGTTTATGCAGGGAAAAAGATGACTCCCGAAGAAAAAGATTCATTGAAAAAAGCGAGGCGAAGTGATCCGAGCCGGGCAACCCTCTATTCGGCTATTATGCCGGGGGCCGGACAGATATATAATAAAAAATACTGGAAGTTACCACTGGTGTATGCAGCCGTAGGTATTCCCGCGTATGCCTATTTCTATAATAAAGGCTGGTACCTGAAATGCCAGTATGCACTGACGGTGGCCGTCAATTTAGCTTTCAATGGATCAGTGGGTGGTGATAGTCTGGCGAAAGTAGCGCCCGAATTAAAAACTTTAGTTACCACCGCCAATATTAATTCTATTATCACCAATCGCGACAGCTTCCGGAAAAATCAGGATTATTCCGTTTTATTTTTCCTTTTATTTTACGGCTTGAATATCGTGGATGCCACGGTGGATGCGCATTTGAAAGACTTTAGTGTGAACAGCGACCTGAGTTTTAAAATAAAGCCGATGTTTATTCCGGGCCCCTATATGTCTGCCGGCATTACGCTGGCTTTTGATATACACAAGGCCCGGCCCCATACCTATCGGATGAATTAATATCTTTACCGACTATGAGAATTGCACTGATCGGTTACGGAAAAATGGGACAGGCGATTGAAAAGGCGGCCCTTTCCAGGAACCATGAAATCGTATTAAAAATTGATCTGGCCAACGGCCACGAATTAACCAAAGAAAATTTATCCCGGGCCGATGTGGCCATCGAGTTCACGGGGCCATCGAGTGCTGCCACCAATTTGCTTGCCTGTGCGGCAGCCGGCCTGCCGGTTGTTTGCGGATCTACGGGATGGCTGGAAGAACTGCCACGCATCCGGAAAGTCTTTGAAGAAAAAGGCCTCTCTTTTTTATATGCGAGCAATTT
>JAYWCS010000097.1:0-3216 GCA_043780315.1 Bacteroidota bacterium
TTTTTCATCTTCCGGACAAACCGTTCCGGCCGTCGTGGGCCTGCATTGTGGAACCGGGGCGATGCGTATGAAACTATCCAGCATTTCACGCACACCGAAATTATTAATGGCAGATCCAAAAAATACCGGTGCTATTTTGCCACTAAGGTAATCCTCGATATTCAGTGGCCCGTATACACCATCCACCAGTTCCACATCTTCCCGTAACGCCGCTGCGTCTTTGTCGCCCAGTTTTTCATCCAGCAGGGGGTCGTTCAGATCTTTGATCTGTACCACATCTTCATCCGATGCTTTGGTATTGGCGGTAAATAAAATCAGGTTTTTGTCATGCAGATTATAAACTCCCTTAAAATCTTTTCCGCTATTGATGGGCCAGGTAAGCGGATGCAGTTTTATGTGTAATTCGTTCTCGACTTCTTCCATCAGTTCGAAACGGTTTTTTCCATCCCGGTCCATTTTATTGACAAATACAATAATCGGCGTATCGCGCATCCGGCAGACCGCCGTGAGTTTCCGCGTTTGTTCTTCAACTCCGTTTACACTGTCGATCACCAGGATCACGCTATCGACCGCAGTCAGGGTCCGGTAAGTGTCTTCGGCAAAGTCTTTATGGCCCGGTGTATCCAGCAGGTTAATGAGCATTTTTTTATACTGAAAGCTCATCACCGAGGTGGCAACGGAAATTCCACGCTGACGTTCAATTTCCATGAAATCGCTGGTAGCGTGTTTGCGGATTTTATTACTCTTTACCGCGCCGGCTGTTTGTATCGCCCCGCCGAATAGTAAAAACTTTTCCGTCAGCGTGGTTTTCCCTGCATCGGGGTGGGAAATAATGGCAAAGGTCCGTCTCTTGTCAATTTCTGATTTGTAACTCATGCGATATGCAACCGGATGTTTTCTCCGGAGGCGCGCAAAATTAAGAATATCCCGGGGATGCAGACGATCTTTCTGTCAGAAGCTTTTGGGATTTGCGGTGTGATGACTGTAGCCTTTATCCAGGATATTCAAAGGCAGAATCAGCTGCCATTGGTTCGGTGAACGACCTTCGTAATCCGTATCCAGCAGGCGGCTATAGCGGATGCCGAAACTGAGCGGCAACTGGTTCCACCATTGGGTGTCGAAATAGAGTTCGAGTCCGGCTGACCGGTACTGAGCATTAACGCCCGGTCTATTGGTAGTGTAGGCGGGAACGCCTGTATAATCGAAAAATGCATTGGCACGGATCCGTAAAAAATAGATGAGATTTCCGAACCCCCAGTCGGGGTAAGCCAATGGCAGATTATAATTCAGCGACAGCCGGTACTGACGGTAAAAATTTTCTCCGGAATATCCTCTGGAAAACGGAAAACTATTGCTGAAGCGAATCTGATTCACGGAATCGCGCTGTTGAAAGGCCGCACCGATTACGATACTGTGTGTGGCGGTGAGTCCGGGTAAATAAAAATAAGCGGAGGCCAGCAACTGGTTTCCGGAAATATTGGAGATGGCCCGGTTGTATTGCAGCAGCAGAGTCTGGGCAAAAGAGGGATTAATCTGCTGGCGGCCCGATTGCACCTGATTTGAAAAAAACAATTGCGGATCCAGGCTGAAATAACCTTTGTCGTGGATACTGTCCTGGAAAATGCCCCGAAAATAGCGTTGATGAAATGAGATGTTGCTGCCGCCCTGCAGTCTGGTCAGCCATCTGCCGCGGCTCCGGTTCAGCGGTACCGACAGTCCGGCGTAACTCAGTAATTCATTCCAGTAAATCTTCTGATTACCACCATACGCATTTCTTCCGATCAGGTATTCGGTACCCAGATTAATAAATGGAAATAACGCACCATAACTAAAATCGGCACCAATCGTTTTATATTGTTCGTTGCTATTGTAACCGACATAAATGTCCGACTGCAAGGTGTTCAACACATTTTCACCCAATAGGGAAAGCGAATAATCCGGATCGTTGAAGAACGGGCGCAAGCTGTGAAAATTAAAAAAACGAGTAGTGGACTGATAGGGTTTTATGGGATACACGCTGTCGGGTATCGGGAAAGGAATCTGAAAAACCGGATGATCCAATGCGTACACGCGATGTTTGTTGAACGTATCTGTTGGATCAAATGTAACGGGACTGGGATTAAACAATCCATTGACGTTGGCGAGCTGTACACGGAAGCCGGCACTGGTCAGCGAATTCCAGACTATTTTCCCAAATCCACCGGCGAGCTGATAATTTCCGGTGCTGGCATCGGGTATCATCCGGTAGAGTTTCCCTTCCTGCCAATAGAAACCCTGATCCTGCCCATGAAACGTGCGTGTGAAATAAATCCGACGTTCTTCAACCGAAAGAAAGCCAAGTACATCCATTGACCAGTCCGTCAGTACCTCTTGTTTACCATTCGCAATTTCTATTTGCATCAGACACATTTCTCCTTTTTCGTTTCGAACGGCTGCCAGCAAATGCTCCGCATCATAATACTTTGGATAAGTATAAATCAGATGGTCCGGGTTGGGTAAACGCAGGCGTATTTTGCCGGAATAAATATCCAGGATGTCGAGTGCAGATGCACCCGTGCTAAAGGCATTGACGGCCACGAGGGTCTTTCCATCCGGTGAAATATCGGGAGCAAAATATTTCGTTCGATGGGTGAGTGGAACGTCTTTTTTAGTGTCGATATCCAATAATCGGATGACGGTATAATCGCGCCAACCCCAGCGCAGGTCTGGCTCGTAGGCAGTGTAAACTATTTTTCGGTTGTTGTAGGAGAAGGTGTTGTCGATCGCGGCGGACTGGAATTTTATACTTGTTATTTTGCCCGTCTGGATGTTCTGCATCACAAAATTGGGCGGCAGCCGATAGCCGGATTGCAGGAAAACGAGCTGGTTGCTGTCAACGAATTGAGGAAATAACTGGTCCGCCACAAAATGCTTTTCCTTTTTTCCAAACAACGCAGCCGGATTGGTATAAGCGGAATCTGTTAATTGATTTTTGAAATACTCCATTGCCTGATCACGAAAACGGGTGAAGGAAATTCCGGTATGTTTTTGAACCGACTTTTGCAAGGAATAAAATAGTCCTTTGAAAGCGGCAGCATCTGATGCGGTCTGGTTCCATAAATCGGCTCCGTATTTTTCTCTGCCATAGGCAACCAGCATGTAGCCCAGCGGATAGTGGTTGGGCGTAAAATCGCGGTAAGAACCGTTGCGCAGTTTCATCCAGGAATATTTTTTTTG
>JAYWCS010000098.1:0-3322 GCA_043780315.1 Bacteroidota bacterium
AATGATTTCGGATTATGCGATTAACACTTCGACACCAGCTTCTTCGATACGTTTTTTGTCATCTCCCGGAATGTGTTCATCGGTCACCACGGTTTTAATTTTATCAAGGGTGCAGATAAAGGCCAGACTTTTCCTTTTGAATTTACTGCTGTCGGTGACCAGAATAACTTCCTTTGCAATACTGATCATAATACTATTTAAATGCGCCTCATCAATATTGGGGGTGTAGATTCCCGACGTGGTATCGAAGCCGTCGGTACTGAGGAATAATTTATCTACATAAAAGCCCCGAAGATTTTTTTCTGCAAGCGGTCCCACCAGACTCATCGAATTCTGACGAAGATATCCACCCGGGATGATCACATTCACATGTGATTGTGCCATGAGCAGGTTCGCAATGTTCAATGCATTGGTAATTACATTCAGTTGCCGTCGTTCTCCCAGATGTTTAATAATTTCTGCCGTGGTAGAACCACTATCAATAATGATGGTTTCCCCATCATGTATCAGCGAGGCTGCCTTTTTGCCGATCGCCGTTTTTTCCTGGGTATGCATTTTGTTTTTCTCAGTCAGCCGATGATCGATTCCAACGCGATTTTCAAAATGAATCGCACCACCCCGGGCCCGGATCAACTGGTTTTTTCTTTCCAGATTTTCCAGATCATTCCGGATCGTCACTTCACTTACGTCAAATTCTTTGCTCAGATCGGTGATCAGTACTTCGCCGGTTTCCTGAATCCGTTCCAGAATTTTTTTCCGGCGCGAAACGGTAAATCTTTCCTTTCTTTCAGCCATAATAATAGGTTGCTACTAAAGATATTGATTCAAAACCTGTATAACCTTTTTTTTAGTTTCATTATTTACCGTAAATAAGGTATACAGAAAATAAAAAAGTAAATGAAAGATAAATAAAAGTATTTGAAAGATATTTATATATCTTTGAGCACAACTTGTCGATATGACTTATTTAGACCTTTCGGAGACCATCCTATTGGAGAAAGGGGCCCTGCATACGGCGAGAGAGATCGCCGGTCAGCCTTCGCTCTGGCTTACAACCTTCGAAAAATTTAACGGCCAGTCCGCCGCCATCCTCCGGTTTTTAAAAACGGCCCAGTCTGAAATTACCCAGATCATATTAACCGGAGCCGGCACCAGCGCCTATATCGGACTGTCGCTACAAGGTGTTTATTCATCACAGATGAATAAAATTACCAGTGCGATACCAACTACTGATATACTTTCTCATCCGCAATATTATTTTAAGTCAACCGATATTCCACTCATCATCTCTTTTGCGCGCAGTGGGAAAAGTCCGGAAAGCTGTGCTGCGCTGGAACTGGCAGACCGGTTTTCTAAAAAATGTTTTCATCTCATCATTACCTGCAATGAAAATGGTGACCTGGCAAATTATCAGTCTAAAAATGCAACCTGCGTTTTTGTGCTGCCTGCAGAAGCCGATGATAAATCACTGGCAATGACCGGCAGTTATTCTTCCATGTTACTGACCGGACTGCTGATTGCTTACGGAGAAAATCGTTCGTTTTGCAGCCAACAGGTTCATCAGGTGGTACAAAGTGCAAAGAAAATACTGACCCATGACATTGAGCAGATCCGGAAAATGGCAAGCAAGGATTTTGAACGCGCTGTTTTTCTGGGTTCCGGTGCATTGTTCGGAACGGCTACCGAAGCGGGTCTGAAGTTGCAGGAACTTACAGACGGACAAATAATCTGCAAGGCCGATACTTATCTGGGTTTTCGTCATGGCCCCAAAGCAGTAATCGATGAAAATACGCTGGTTGTTTATTTTTTCAGCAACAATCCGTATGTTACCCAATACGAATACGATTTGCTGCCCGCAATGAAAACGGGTAACCGGGCACTTTTTCAATTGGGTATCACGGAGCAACTGGTGTCTGCGGACAGTCTGGGAGCGCAGATTATTTTAAATGGGAACAACGAAGCAATTGCCGAAGAATTCTTACCCTTGTGCAGCATTGTACCCGGACAGTTACTCGCTTTCTTTAAAAGTCTGGAACTAAATCTGATGCCCGATTCACCGTCGGTAAGCGGATCTATTTCCAGAGTGGTCGAGGGAGTAAATATCTATCCGGTGGCAGGATAAAATCAGCACTGGTGAAAGAGAATAATAATCATTAAAACATAGGCATACCGGATAAAAAATTCGATGTACCGGTTGCTGGCGAACTCAATGTTGACCTCATCCTGGATGGCATGGATCAGTTGCCCGCGGTGGTAAAGGAGATTCTTGCACCTAAAATGCTGTTGATACTCGGCAGCAGTTTCGCCATTTTTGCGAGAATCTTTCAGTGCTGGGCAGCCGTGTGCGTTTCTGCGGATGTATTGGCAATGATCGTTTTGCAGAAAAAATTCTGCAGGATCTTTCAGAAAAAAAGGTTGACTGTTCTCTGATCCTTCGAAGCAAAACGGCAGATACCGGTAATACCGTTGCCCTTAATGTGAAAGAAGATCGTGCGATGGTTACATATCCCGGTGCCATGAATGAATTAAAGGCGTTGGACATTACAGATAATATGTTGTTGTCTGTATCCCATCTCCATGTAAGTTCTATTTTTTTGCAGCCGGCCCTGAAGCCCGGACTGGTAGATCTCTTTAAACGGGCACGTTCTTTTGGACCAACTACATCGCTCGATCCGCAATGGGATCCGACTGAATACTGGGATTGAGATTTGCATGAATTACTCCCCTATGTAAATATTTTTCTGCCCAACATCGAAGAGTTGAAAAACCTTACTGCCCAGTCTTCTATAGAAAAAGCAATCACATCCATACAAAAACTATCCTTAACCATTGTGGTGAAAAATGGAAATACCGGTGCAATGTTTCGAAACCACCAGGAAGTCCTCGATCAGCCTTCGTTTCTAAATACCGATGTGATTGATGCTATCGGTGCGGGAGATACTTTCAATGCAGGTTTTATTCACCCGTTTCTAAGAGATCAACCGCCAGCAGTTTGTTTGGAATTTGGTGCGCTATGCGGGGCAATCAATACAACGGCGAGTGGTGGCACAACTGCCTTTGCCGATCTCGATACGGTGCGCCGGATAGCCCGTTTAAAATTTAATTTCCTTTTATGACACTCAAAGAAAAACTGGCTTCCTGCCTACAATCGCGGTCGGCATTACTGGCGGCCAATTTTTATAATTTTGAAACACTGAAAGGATTGTTGCTGGCAGCTCGCGAAACGGCCAGTCCGCTGATCCTGCAGCTCAGTGAGAGTTCAATTCACTATCTCGGATTGAATACGGCAGTCGCCATGGCGCGCGCGATGTTGAAAGAATAT
>JAYWCS010000099.1:0-2106 GCA_043780315.1 Bacteroidota bacterium
ATCAATTTTATTTTTTCATTGGCACCCGCACTCGTATCTGTTTTTGACTTCACCTTCATTTCCAGATTATTGTCGAGCCCGAAACTCATGCCTCCAAAAACACCCGGCGAAAAAGTGGAATAAATATTTCCGTTGAATCGATTAAAGTTTTGATATTGTCCGGTCGTTGTATACTTAATATTCCTGTAATAACCGCTCGCTAAATCGGGTGTGTAGTTAATAGAAATCGTCGGTCGCATGGTATGTCGTATCCCGAGTATCCGGCTTTTCTTGCCGAAATGTTGAAAGGTTCCAAAAATAGCGGTCGTAAAAGAAAGGGACAACGTAATCGCATTGGCGAAATAAAGTCCCTTGGTATAACTCGTATCCACTTTTTGCGCATCCTGGTCCCATCGATAATCATATTTCCTTGACAACACCCGGTTTTGAAAACTCAGTCCCGGCGTAACCTGCAAAACGCCCAGCGGAGGCAGGGCCAGCGAAATCGGGACATTGTTTTGTGCCCCGTATTTGAAAGTATCCAGCAGATGACTGAAACTAAACGCTGAATCATAAAAACTGGTAAAGCCCGAAATATTGGAATTCAATCCAACGCCCAGTTTGTAATACCACTTCGGCGTTCCAACAAAATCCTTTGGTGCAAACGGATATATCGTGATCGCCGTGAATCCGATAGCGGGGGCATTGATATTGACCAGCTGGGTTTCGTTATTCTGCGAATGATTTCCATTGACCGTCAGATTATATTTACCATTCCCAAAAGTTTTTGAAAACGCGATGGACGATCCGATCTGATTGTTATAGGTGGCTAAGGGATTGGTGATATTGTAATTATTATACTTGGCAGACATCACGTTGACGTTTGCTGAAAACGTTTGACCCGGATGGGCCTTGCTATCCACCGTATGCGCCCATTGCAGATTAAACGTCCGACTGGTTACGTACGCCGACTTACCCGAATTATCGAGGATTTTAGTATTCTGATAAGCAAAATTCAATCGCCCGCTATAACGATAGCGGACACGGTACTCGGGCGTAAAATACAAATTATATCCCCCGTAGGAATAGATATTAGCGCGAACAGTAACATCAAAATTATCATTCAATACTTTATAATAACCGAGGCCGGTGAGGCCCAGACCATACTGGGAGCTTACATCGAAGGTGGGCGGCAGAAATCCGGAATGCCTGCCCTGCGAGATGGGAAAAAAACCAAAGGGAATATAAATGGGTAAGGGAACGCCTTCAAATTCAGGATGCACCGGACCGGTGATCGCCATTTTTTTATTGATCAGTTTCATTTTGTTTGTACGAAAAGCAAAATGGGGTGTATCAAGGTTGCAGGAAGTGAATCGTCCACGAAAGGCATAGTAATCATTCTTGGAAATTTTTTTCATTTTTTCACTCATCACAAACATTTCTCCGCTTTGGGTAAATGTATTCACGGTGATTCCTTTCTGTGTCTTCATATTCATCACCATTGAATCGGAATTCATGATGGTCCCGTTCTGCGTCATTTTCGGCCGGCCGATCATTTGTCCGGAGGTATCCCGGGTATAGGTCGCGATGAGTAAATTGTTGGGCGGGTCCATTCGGATGTTGTAGGCACCCAGGTCGATGTCCTTATACTTTGTGGTGGCTGTGTTGTATAACGTAATGTTGTGGGTAGGCACGTCGAGCACAACCGAATCGGCCGCGCTGTAGGCGATCGGTGCATCGATCGAATCTTTGGAAACGGGGATATGAAAAGTATCTATTTGCTGATGGACGCTATCTGAGTGGAACGGCAGCGTGTCGGTCACTGCGGAGTCAGGCACGAACGTATCTTTTAATGAAGGAAATTTTTTAACCGGAATGCTATCGGGGGAAAATGTCGGGAGTACACCATGAATTTTGTAATAACGGGCTGAACTGTTAACGGTTATACAAAAGAATAGCAGGGTTAAAATCAGCGTGGAAAGGTATTTTAAACTAATTTTGCCCCCGTTATTCATACATTACAATGGTACGAAAATAGGGGTATCCTATCTAAGAAATTGTGAAGATTAACATCTTCACCGTCAAAATGAAAAGTATGCCGAGAGCACTATTCAGTCTGATCATTTC
>JAYWCS010000100.1:0-2065 GCA_043780315.1 Bacteroidota bacterium
GGGTGATGGCATATCCGGAGGCTTGGGCCTACCAGGAAACCCTGCTGCAACAGAATGTGGACATCAAAACCAAGTACCAGTCTGCTCAACAGCGTAACCGAAAAAGCACCACTACCAATTACCTCCTTTTTGTAGAACATCCGCCCGTCTATACCCTCGGAAAAACGGGTCATGCAGAAAATGTCTTACTTCCCGAGAAGGAGCTGAAAGAACGCGGAATTCTTTTCGTAAAAACCAATCGGGGCGGAGATATTACTTTTCATGGGCCTGAGCAGATTGTCGGGTATCCCATTCTTGATCTTGAAAAATTCGGTACGGATATCGCCAAGTATCTGCGTAATCTGGAAGAAATTATTATTCGTACGCTGGCAGAATACAATTTATTGGGCGAGCGTTCCAGCGGTGAAACCGGCGTTTGGCTCGAACCGGGCATACTGGGTAAGGAAAGGAAAATTGCTGCTTTCGGTGTACGCTGCAGCCGATGGATCACCATGCATGGATTTGCCTTTAATGTGAATACAGACCTTCAGTATTTTGACGGAATCATTCCCTGTGGCATCAAGAACAAACAGGTCAGTTCCCTCGCCCGTGAATTAGGTTTCCCGGTCGAATTATCTGGAGTAAAAGAAAAATTGAAAAAACACTTTGAAGAAGTTTTCGACGCGGAACTTTTTGCTATGTTGGAACCGGCGGAAGAGGGTTGATGATTTTTTAGAATTCCCGCGGTATCAGCAGTTTGTTTTTCTCCTTCAGCTTCCCGTCCTCATATAACTCGAACCGGAACCATCCGGAATGTACAAAATTAGCTTTGTCGATAATCAGCACCGGATCTTTTATATCCTTCACTTCCATCACCGGGGTATTATCTGTTTCGAAAAACTGTACATAATATTTTTTATGATTGCAGTCCGCCAGCACAATCGATACGTTGCCGTCTTTGGAAATAAAAACATTCGGAGAGATCTTGTACACTTCCTTCGGTTCCCGGTATACTTCAATATAGGGCTTGATTAAAAGCGTGTCTGCGTCTACAAAAAACAACGTGTCTTTAGTTTGTTTCAGCAGCGAATCACTGAATCGCGGAACCTGTTTCCCGGCCAGCAACAGGATCACCGAATCTCTTCTCTTTACGAATAAAACTTTTTGTACTTCAATCGTAGGCGCTTTAATTCTCCCTGGATTATTGACCGAGGGCTTTTTCAGATTGGGAGTTTCCATCTCGTAAAAAATCCGGGAATTATCTATTTTGGGCAAAATGAGGTATTCTTCTTCGGAACCTGGAGTGGGTTTTAGGTTGACGGTTGATGGTTGTTGGTTGTTGGTTGGTGGTTGATTGATGGTTGACAGCAACGGGGGGCATTTTTAATGGTGCTTGTGTTGTTTCTGCCGGTTCTGCTGTTGCTCTCTGTGATTTTGTGAACAGGTATTTGCTATTGGAAAATAGCATAAAGATTCGGTAGTACATTTTTTTACCGGCCGCTTTACTATCTACAAATCCGTTTTCAGGAATGCGTGGATCCGGCACCGTTAGCAGGGTGGTAAAATTGCGCAAACTATCCGTTGATCGCTGGATGCTAATCTGATTAATCGCCGGATAGGAATTTCGCCAGCTGATCAGCACTTTTCCATTCGACTTGAGGGAAGCGGAAAATCCGGGCAGCGTATCCTGTGCTTTTGCATGGGGCAGGATCCAAAGGGTCAGTAAAAACATTGCAAAAAAAACACGCATGGCAGGACCTCAACTTTAATTTTAGGACCCGGCAAAGATAAGGGAAGCACCCTTTTCAGCCGATTAAAAATCGAGGCTCCCGCTGGGTAGCGAGCGGTTTCCCTGCAGGCCCCCGGTATGCAAAACCAGTATGCGGCTTCCCCGGGGAAAATGACCGGCGGTTGCCAGCCGTAGAACAGAATAAAATAATTTCCCGGTGTAAACAAAATCGGTTGGAATTCCGGAGTTCGCAAAAACACGATTCATACTATTGAACAGCAGTTGATTTCTTTTTGCGTAGCCACCAAAATGGTCGTCATGGATCATCGTAACATTTTTTAAGCCTGCCGGATTTTT
>JAYWCS010000101.1:0-8290 GCA_043780315.1 Bacteroidota bacterium
ATTTCAGCTTTGCATCAGAACCGGGAAGATTTAAAAAATCGCAGTCAACGGGCGCGGACAACCGTGATAAATAATTATAACATCGATATACAGGCCAAAAAGTATTTCGACTTATTTAAGAAATATAAAGAGTTTAAAAAACCGAAAAGGAATAAATTTCACCGCTATGGAGGTATTCTTGATTATCCTTTTTGGCCACCCTTTCTGCGTACCAATCTCCGGCTACTTAAAAACACGCTGATGGGAAAACAGGCTAAAATTCAGTAAATCATTATGCCGCTGATCAGTATCGTTATGCCTTGTTTTAATGCGGGTAAATATTTGCGTACCTCCGTTCAATCAGTGATTGATCAGACATTGCCGGATTGGGAACTGATTATTGTAAACGACGGAAGCACCGATGATAGCGAAATCATTGCGAATGAGATGGCTGCGACCGAGCAGCGGATACGAGTTGTTAGTCAAACGAATGGTGGTTATGTAAGTGCACGTTTAAAGGGCTATTCGTTAATCAGCGAGACGAGCCGGTATGTTATTTTCTACGATTCAGACGATCGGTTAGATCCTTCCATGCTCCAATTGTTATCCCGAGAGATGGAATCGAATGCCTATGTAGGGGCAGTGTATTGTGATCATGTCATTATGGATGAGAAAGATACCGTCAGTATCCACGGTTTCAATATGCCGAGATATATTCCAACGGCGTTCTGGATAAAAGAACTGGATAATGCACAGATTGACACACCCTTTATTTCCATCTTCTGCTGGACTAAGATGATGGAACCGATGACGTTGATCAGGAGATCGGCCTATGAACAAACACCTGGATGGGATCTGGATTTTGGAAAGGGCCTCGGTAATATCGGGGAAGGCGTATTCCTTTTTTCAGAAATAGCGTTACAATGGAAAGTGCATTATATAAATCAACCACTGTATTATTATCGTCGACATTCTGAACAGATGTCTGCGATAAAAACGGATCAAATGGAGATACAGGTCAATAAGGTTATCGATAAATGGAAGCAACGAATTAACCAGGATGATAAATATTCGAAAAAAATAGGCGCGGCAATTATATTTCTAAAATACAGATTATCGGCGAAGAAAAGGTTAGGCTCCTGGAAACATCTGGTAAGGCATCAGCCAATAGCTGCCCTTAAATCATCTTTTTCCCTGATAGCTGATTATATTTTTTCATTACCACTTGTCTTTACTTACCGGAACATCGTCGACTAGGCGTCTGTTCATGATATTGGAAAATACTTTATGAAGTCAATTTTGATTCTGGGTTCTGAAGGCTTTATTGGAAATCAACTGACGAAGTATTTCCTTGAAAAAGGATATGCAATAGCAGGTTGCGATCTGTTTGAAAGTCCGAGAGAGACGGGCGGTAATTATTTCCAGATTTCCCGTTTGTACCCTGAATGGGAGGAGATATTTTCGAAACATAAATTTGATTATTGTATCAATGCGGCCGGCAACGGCAACCCTAATTATTCGATGACACAGCCGTTGTTTGATTTTGAATCAAATACACTGGATACGGTACGCTTATTGGATATAATCCGGAATCAAAATAGCGCTTGTAAGTATTTACACATCTCAAGTGCGGCCGTATACGGCAATCCGGTAATTCTGCCAGTAAAAGAGGATTCGAAATTACAACCGCTCTCTCCGTATGGCTGGCATAAATTAATGTCCGAACAGGTTTGTAATGAATATTCAAATATTTTTCAAATACAAACAGCCGTGGTGCGGCCATTTTCCGTTTACGGACCGGGTCTCAAAAAGCAGTTATTCTGGGATGTATATCAGAAGATTTTGGTGAACAAAGAACATATTGAATTGTGGGGAACCGGAAACGAGAGCAGGGATTTTATTTACATAGAAGACTTGGCACATGCAATTGAAACTGTCATGGGAAGTATTTCTGCTGAATTTCAAATTTTCAATGTGGCATCCGGAATCGAGACAACCATTCAGGAAGCTATTAACATATTCATCCAGACTCTGGGCAGTAAAACAACTGTTGAATTCAATCAGAGAACGCGGGAGGGAGATCCGATCAACTGGCGGGCAGATATTTCAGCAATAAAAAAATTAGGTTTTGAACCAAAATTATCGCTGAAGGAAGGATTGGAACAGGTAGGTAAATGGTTTCTTTCATTATGACGAAAAAAATATTCATCACCGGCGGAGCCGGATTTATAGGATCTGCGATCGTGGCCAATTTACAAAAGGCGGGTCATGAAATCAGGGTATTTGATGATTTGTCATTTGGCAACCGGCAGTTCATTCAATTGCCGGAATCACAGTTTATCCGGGAAAACATTCTGCATGCAGTAGCATTGAAAAAGGCCTTACTGGATTTTTCTCCGCAGCAGGTAATTCATCTGGCAGCCATTCATTTTATACCGTATTGCAACGAACATCCCTTTGAGTCTGCGAATATTAATATCAAAGGAACCATGCATCTCTTAAATGCCTGCAAAACTTTGCCGGGTCTTGAGAAAATATTCTTCGCCTCGACAGCAGCGGTTTATCCGATCTATGATCAGGCGATGGATGAGGAAATTTCACCTGAACCCTCAGATATTTATGGTCTTTCTAAACTGACAGGAGAGGCTTTGTGTAAAAAATTTCATTTGGAAACTGGCATCGCGACGATTATCTGTCGTTTTTTTAATGCATTCGGCCCGAATGAAACGAACCCGCATCTGATACCAGCCATTCAGGAACAGGTTCTTGCCGGAAACCGAACCATTAAAATTGGAAATACGGTTCCGAAAAGAGATTATATTCATACGCAGGATATGGCGAATGCAGTTCAGTTGCTGTTGCAAAAATTTGATGCCGGTATGGATACATTTAACCTCGGTAGGGGAATCGAATATTCTGTTACGGACGTGGTTAAGGCATTTGAGATGGCATTGGGCGAGACCCTCCAATTGGAAACAGATCCTGCGAGGGTTCGCAAAACAGATCGGCTGCATTTGCTGGCGGATATCCGTAAACTGCAAAAATATACCGGATGGAATCCCACGGTGAGTTTGGACGAAGGTATCAAAACGCTACTGGCATGAGTCTCACGGAAAAGCCGGAATACATTTTTGTATTTGAAGATAAAATGGGTGGCGTTGCCTACCTCAATAAAAACCTGATCAATTTCACCAGCTTACGTAATGATGTTTTTATAAAAGTGATATTGATGGATCAGGTGAATTCTGATCATCCGCGTTTTACGGATCAGGTACTCGCTGATGAGATCATTCGTTTTAGTTATTCTTCGTTAGAAAACAAATATGCCGTACTCAAAAGATTTCATCATTTATTGGGGAACAGGCCCGGTGCCATCATCTGTAATGAAGCATTGGAAATGCAGGCGATTTATGAGTACGGTACCAATAAAACGGTTTATCAGGTAATGCATGATTTCTATAATCTGCGTCTGGCCGTAAAATATGGTGCCATCACCGATGTATTCATGGCCCACACCCAATTATTTACAAATGTTTTGAGGAGCGCAGATCCAGTGGCCACACAAGCTTTTTATTTGCCGCATGGGGTTCAAATTCCAAGGATTGAATTCACGGATTCCCCAGCGGATAGGCTTCGAATTGTTTTTACCGGAAGATTGGTAGAGGGCAAAGGAGTGCAGGATTTATTTGATATTCATCAGCTGTTAATAAGAAAGGGAATAACCGCCCGTTGGACGATTATCGGAAGGGGTCCCCTGAAATCTTTTTTAGGAGAACAATGGAAAGGAGATCCTAATATACTTTTTGCTGCTCCGGATACAAGTGAAGAAGTGATTGAATTGGTCGGTCAGCATGATCTCTTTGTATTACCTACTCGTTTTGAAGGTTCTCCAGTTAGTATTTTAGAAGCCCTGAGTGCAGGGGTTGTGCCCGTGGTAAGTGATTTACCCGGCGGCATAACAGAAATTCTTAATCAGCAGATTGGACGAAGAATACCGGTTGGGAACAACGAATTATTTGCAGAGGCAATCGCCGATTTGTATCACCACCCGGAGCTTTTGAACCAACTGAAAAGAAATGCACGAAAACTCGCAGAAGAAGAACTCGATATTCGTAAAACCTCCGATAATTATTTTAAACTATTTGCCCGCTTTGGAGATTTGAAAAAGAAACCGGTTCCCCTCCCCCGCCTGAAAGCAGATTTCATGCTGGATAAAAAGTGGCTCCCCAATGCGCTGGTGAAATTGATCCGGAAAACTCTCCGTTGATCATTACATTTTACTATATGAAAATAAACATCTGTATCTGTTTTGATGAATGAATTTCCGTTAGTGAGTGTGCTAATGACTTCTTATAACCGGGAGGCATTTATTACGGAGGCTATTGAAAGTGTGCTCTCCTCCGGTTACCCAAATTTTGAATTCATAGTGGTAGATGATTGTTCAACGGATCGTACGGTAGCGATCGCCCGCCGGTATGAAGCCAACGACAAACGGATGGTAGTGTATGTGAATGAAACGAATCTGGGTGATTATGTGAACCGGAATAAAGCTATGAGCTTTGCCAATGGTAAATACATTAAATACCTGGATTCGGACGATATCATCTATCAATTTTCGCTGGATATATTTGTTCAGGGGATGGAAAAATTTCCGGAGGCGGCCGTTGGAATCATGAGTGGAGTTAGTCAGGATGAAAAACCATATCCATTGATGCTTCAACCAGCCGAATCGTATCATTATCATTTTTATAAAAGAGGTCTTTTTAATACAGGTCCTTCTGCTTTGATATTCAATGCCGCCAAAATCAAAGAAATAGGCGGCTTTAGCGGCAAACGATATGTGGGCGATACAGAAATTAATTTGAGACTCGCCGCCAGATGGCCAATCGTTTTATTGCCTTCTTCACTTATTTTTTGGCGTAAGCATGAAGGACAGGAAATAGAAGCCGGGATGAATTCAACCGGTTATCTGGAAGCCAATCTGCCTTTGCTCACCGGGGAATTAAATAAAAAGGGAAATCCACTGAGTGAAACGGAAAAAGCCAGAATATTAAGTTATTATAGAAAAATATCTGCCAGGGAGATTCTTAAAATTGCTTTTGTTAAAGGGGATCCTCGTCAGGCAATCAGTTTATACAGAAAATTGTCCCTGCAATATAGAGATCTGCTGCGGGCCATTTTATTTATTAAAAGAAAGTATTAGTGGCTGAAACGAAGGGAAGTATTTTTTCTGTTGATCAAAACGAAACATTAAATACCAAACGCTGGCAACGCGTATTGAATTTTACGCGGGTTCCTTTTTGGTTTTCGGTGAATACTATTTTTTTATATATTAAGAAGGCTTTAGGAATCGCCGGCAGTGAAAAAGAAAATGCAGGTAATTATTACTTTCTCACGTTAATTAATGCGGATGCGCAGTCCGTCGGTATCCAGGATGATAGCTATAAATTTAAAAACAAGGCAGGAATCGTTTTTACCGCAAGAAAAAATCCCAGCAGCGATCTCGAAGTATTTAATCAGGTATGGGGTCGGGATGAATATTCAAAAGCAGCCGAACTGGTTGATCGAAAGAATCCGGACAAGGAATTGATTATGATCGACGCCGGTGCCAATGTGGGTTATACAGCGTTGTTTTTTTATCATTTTTTTCCCGGAGCCCGGATTATAGCTATTGAGCCGGACCCCGGCAATTTCAGCATTTTGGAGAAGAATATTCTACAGAATCAGCCAAATAAAATAACCGCCATTAAAGCAGGTATCTGGAGTCATCGTTGCAACTTATTGGTGGATAAGAGTTTTCGGGATAACCGGGAATGGTCCATTCAGGTAAAAGAAGTGGAGAAAGAAACAGATTTACAAGGCCTGCATATATTAGATATCATGCAGGACCATGGAATCGAACAAATTGATTTATTGAAAATTGATATTGAAGGAGCTGAGAAATATTTATTCGATGATTCCCCCAGAGCGAAAGAATTCCTTTCTAAAACGAATGTACTCGCGCTCGAAATACATGAGGAAGAGATTTCCCGGCAATACGTGCATGATATCTTATCCAGCAATGGGTTCACTTATTTTGATTATAGCGACCTGACGATCGCTTCAAAGCGCGTGGGGAAAGACTAAAATATTCATGAATCCACTGGTTTCCATTATTATACCTGCCTATAACGCGGAAAAATTTATAGCAGAAACCTTATGGAATGTATTCAGTCAGCATTACCCCGACATCCAAGTCCTGCTGGTGAATGACGGATCCACGGACCAAACGGAAAAAGTGATCAGTGAATTTCTGTCCGATCCCCGTTTAAAATATATTGTGCAAAAAAACGGGGGTTGCTCCGCGGCGAAAAATGCCGGACTATTGGCAGCTACCGGGCAGTTCATCCAATTCCTCGATGCAGATGATTTATTGAGCGCAGATAAAATAGCAGAACAGGTGGAATGGCTACAGTATCACCCCAATAGTATTACCATATGCCGGACAAAGTCGTTCCAAAATAATATACTCGATCCGCTGAATCCGGAAATCGATACGGAGTTTTTATTCAGTACAACCGGCACCCTCGACTTTGTGTTGAATTTATACGGAGCACAGGGGAAAAACGGAATGATCCAGCCGAATGCGTTTTTAATTTCCCGCGCATTGGCTGAACGGATCGGGCCTTATAATATTTCGATTTCGCCGTCGCCGGATGAAGACGGCGAATATTTCTGTCGGGCGATGCTGGCATCAGAGGATATTCATTTCTCGGAAAAAGGAATCAACTACTATCGCAAACAACTGAACTCACGGCATAGCCTGTCGAAGCAGATCACATATCCTTATGCCAAAGGCGCTTTGAAATCTTTACAATTAATTACGAAGCACTTACTTGTACGCGAAAACTCACTGCGCGTGAAAAAAGTGATGGCAAAGCAGCTCGCTGGTTTTATTTATTCTTATGCGGCGTTTCATGATTTGACCAAAGAGGCAGAAGAAGAAATTCACGCTTTAGGGTTCACAAAAATACCGACTGCCGGAGGCGAAAACTTCCGGAAAGTAGCGAAGCTGATCGGATTTCGGAATGCCCTGCGATTTAAAAATCTCGCGGCTTCCCTTAAAAAATAATATTAAATACAACCCGGTGCCCCTTCGTTTTTCATTGATCGGTTGCGGACGAATTGGGGAAAGACACGCCGCCCTCATGAATAAAAATGGGCAATTGGTGTCGGTCTGTGATGTCATCAAAGAACGGGCGGACCGTCTCTCTGGTTTATATGGCGCGAAGGCCTTTTATTCCACGAAAGATTTGTTGCAGGCGGAAGAAAAGGCAGACGTTATAGCGATCTGCACACCCAATGGCTTGCATGCGCAGCAATCGATTGATGCACTGCAGGCAGGCAGGCATGTGCTCTGCGAAAAACCAATGGCTGTTTCGTCGAAAGATTGCAGCTCGATGATCGCCGCAGCCGGCAAAGCAGATAGAATATTATTTGTCGTTAAGCAGAACCGCTTTAATCCACCACTGAAAGCTTTAAAGCAACTAATAGAGGAGGGCCGTCTGGGAAAAATATTTAGTCTCCAGTTAAATTGTTTCTGGAACCGCGGGGCGGATTATTATCAGAATTCCTGGAGAGGCACGAGGGCACTCGATGGCGGTACGCTGTATACCCAGTTCAGTCATTTTATTGACCTGTTATACTGGATGATCGGGGAAGTGAAAGAGACAAAAGCTTTGCTCGCCAACTATGCACACAAAGGCTTGATCGAGTTTGAAGATACCGGCGTGGTCATATTGGAATTTGTAAATGGCGTGATCGGCACGATGAATTATACGGTGAACAGTTATAAAAAAAATATGGAAGGTTCGCTGACTATTTTCGGCGAGAAGGGAACGGTGAAAGTTGGTGGACAATACCTGAATAAATTGGAATATCAGGATATTGAAAATTATACCATCGGAGAAATCCCGGAAGGCAACGGAGCCAATGAATATGGCAGCTATCAGGGTTCCATGAGCAATCACGATAAAGTTTATGAAAACCTGACCAGTTATCTGCAAGAGGGTGAACCGGTTTACATGCAGGCGCTGGAAGGACTGAAAACCGTAGAGATTATTGAAAAAATTTATCAATCGGCTAGTTGGGTCAAATGAAAAACCACCCCAACCTGTTTGAAAGTTCGATCCGCGGGGACGTGGAATTTGGGACCGATGTAAAAATCATCTTGCCGGTTAATCTGTATGGATGCAAAATCGGGAATGATTGTTTTATCGGGCCATTTACCGAAATTCAACAGGGCGTGGAAATCGGAAATAATACGAGGATT
>JAYWCS010000102.1:0-12099 GCA_043780315.1 Bacteroidota bacterium
ATAAACATGATCACGAAACTCATGATGATGGCAACGATGCTGTCGATCTGATGAATATGGGTAAAATAAATCAGGATTAGTCCGAATATAATCGCCGCCGTGGAATAGGTATCTGTTTTCAGGTGCTGACCGCTCGCCAGCAGGGCTTCGGACCCGTTGGCTTTCCCTCTTTTGACTGCCAAAAAACCAACGATATAATTAATCATGGCAGAAACGCCCACGAGGATAATACCGACATTCAGTTGATGTATTGGCTGTGGATGGAGTAATTGGTTAACCGCTTCATAAATAATAAATACCCCGGCCAGCATGATCAGTGTACCCTCGATGGCGGCGGAAAGAAATTCTGCCTTACCATGTCCGTAAGGATGATTGCTGTCACGCGGTTTATAGGCGATGGATAAACTATATAAACCAACGAGGCCGGCGATGATATTGACAATACTTTCCAGGGCATCGGTGAGAATAGATACAGAGTGGGTGATATACCAGGCAAAAATTTTCATGGCAAACAAAACGACGGCAACAAAAAGTATCCAGGATTGAATGCGGAGGTTTTCTTTGCTTTTTTCCACAGGTTGATTTGTGCGTAAATGTAAAAATATTCAGCACGAAAGCAGGGACTGAATGAAAATGTTTTCCGATTATTTACACGGCCTTGGTTTTCCGGAACAGGTTGGCCAGTTTTTTGAACAGGCGATTGTAATATTCTCTGTTGAAAAGCTGCGAGTCGTCCATGGCTTTATAGGTCAGAAAAATGCCTACAGGCAATAGCACATAGGTGGCCATCCACATACCGGTGATCGGTTGCAGTACGTCCTGTTTAACGAATTTGCGTCCGAAATTATTCAGAAGAAAAAAGATCACAAAGAAGATCACGGCAAAGATCAGCGGGAGACCGATACCGCCTTTACGAATGATCGAACCGAGGGGCGCACCGATCAGGAAAAGGACAAGACAGGCGATGGACATAGTGATTTTTTCGTGCCAGGCAATGAGATGTGATCGCAGATTGGCCCGGTCATTTTCATAGGTGAGGTTCGAAATATCCATGTTGGATTTAATCGTGTTGAGGGTTGCCAGTGACCGGTCCTTCACTGAGCGGAGAGCCGAATCGGACAGATACTTAAAAAAAGAATCTTTTTTAATGATGGGGGCCTGAGCCTTCCAGGGACTGTCCAGATAATGCAGTATGCGCAGATTGGACAACATGGTACGTTCCGATTGGTTTTTGTAAGCACCGGTGGTTTTTTCCAGCGAATCGATCGTGGTATTGAGTTGCCGCATATTGAGCATCTGCGAATTGTTTTTAAACGTACTGTCGTCCGTTCTGTTCAGTTTGAAGGAGCTCAGGTCAAACACTTTTTTATATTCGGCGAAACCCATTCGGATCAGCTGGGTATTCGTGGAATTGCGCGGTCCTTTTTCCTGGTAGTTCCAGCCGTTTTTCAGATTGAATTCCAGGAATTTTTTATCTGCCGAGATGGTCATTTTTCCACTCTGGGCGACAATGGCATTATCCTGCAGGAGACTATAATTGTGCTGATAAATCAGAATGTCTTTGATGGTAGATCCGTCTTTGTCTTTTTTTCCGATTTTAATAATGTATCCGTCGATCTTATCGTAGAATACCCCTTCTTTGATATCGAAAGCGGGTTTGGAAACGATGATATCGTATTTGAGCGTTTGCATTTTGAGCTGCGCCACCGGAATAATATAGTTGTTGAACATATAAGCAATGCCGCAGATAAAAAGACAAAGAATAAATAAGGGCCGCATAAAACGTAACAGGGGAATACCTGCCGATTTGATGGCGACCAGTTCAAATGTTTCGCCCAGATTTCCGAAAGTCATGATCGAAGAAAGAAGTACCGCCAATGGAAGAGCCAGTGGAACCAGGGTTGCACACACATACAAAATGAACGTACCGATGGTGAGCATATCAAGACCCTTGCCGACGATATCGTCAATGTAAAGCCAGAAGAACTGAAGGACCAATACAAAAACGGTAATAAAAAATGTAGCGATAAAGGGGCCGATGAACGCGCCGATAATTAATTTGTCTAACTTTTTTATCACGTCCAAAAATAAGCTTTAAGCTTAGAGCGGAAAGCCTAAAGTAATTTGAAAATTTGAAATTGAAACGGCCGGTTAATTACCCAGGCGGTGAAAAAGATCCTTCACCTGATAACTCCAGAGCTGGGACTGGTCTTTAATATCTTTTTTATCTGCAAAATCTTTGATCAGCAGGATGGTCTGATTGGTGATATCCGATTTTTCAATCCGGAATTCAAAAAATTCCTCGTCAGGTGAATCGGACCAATGAAAGCGGACGAATTTATCCGTTTCACTCTCCATCACTTCGGCTTTGGTTATTGAACCGTTCCAGGAAAAACTGAAAATATTGTCGCGTTCGTCGACCTTATCCGCAAACCATTCCTGCAAACCGGCCGGGGTACTCAAAAACTCATATAAAATGGAGGCAGGGCATTTTAAAGAATATTCTAACGTGAACTGCTGTTTCTTACTCATCTAAGTATCTATTGATCGTGGGCTGCAATTATAGATAAATATTTCATGACCTGAATTTTTTTTAATTTTTTAGAAAGGCCTGAAAATGAGCACATCGTGCCGTCCCAAAATGGGAATATGCTGGTATTCAATTGGTTATATCGATTCTGGTTTGGAATTTCGCTCCTAAATCAGTATATTAACTGGATAAACAGGAATCTTCTATGTACACTAATAAGAAAAGATTCATTTATGCGTTTTTATTATCCAATATATCCTGATAAAAGACCTTTAAACCTATAACCCTTTAAAATCAGCTGCCCATGAGTATGCGTCAACTCAAGATCTCGAAGAGTATTACGAATCGTGAATCTCAGAGCTTGGAAAAATACCTGCAGGAGATCGGAAAAGTTGAATTGATCACGCCGGAAGAAGAGGTAAAACTCGCCATCCGGATCAAGCAGGGAGACCAGAAGGCCCTCGACAAACTCACCAAAGCCAATCTTCGATTCGTCGTTTCCGTTGCCAAACAGTACCAGAATCAGGGTTTGACCCTGCCCGACCTGATCAATGAAGGTAACCTCGGACTGATCAAAGCGGCCCAGCGTTTCGATGAAACCCGTGGGTTCAAATTCATTTCTTACGCCGTTTGGTGGATACGCCAGAGTATTCTGCAGGCCCTCGCCGAACAGTCCCGCATTGTGCGTCTGCCACTGAATAAAGTGGGTTTAACCAACCGGATCGCCAAGGCCTATTCCATGCTGGAACAACAATACGAGCGCGAACCTTCTGCAGAAGAGCTGGCCGAAGTGCTGGAACTGGATGTAGAGGAAGTGCGCTCGACCATCGGAATCGGCGGGCGGCATATCAGCGTCGACACACCCCTGTCAGAAGGCGAGGATAATACCCTGATCGATGTGATGGAAAATACCAATGCCGATCGGGCTGAAGTAAATATTGAACATAACGAATCGTTGAAAATAGATATCGACCGCTCCCTGCAAACGCTTACCGAGCGCCAGAAGGAAGTGATTTGTTTTTTCTTCGGAATCGGGGTGGATCATCCCATGAGCCTGGAAGATATCGGCGACCGGTTTAGCCTCACCCGCGAACGGGTTCGGCAGATCAAAGACAAGGCGATCACCAAACTCAGAAGTAATTCAGGGGCCAAATCCCTGCGGAATTATCTGGGTATTTAATCACGAAAGCATCCCTATAGCGATACAATTACACTTCAATTTCTTACATTTGTCTTCCGAAAAACGTGGATAGAACAGCTTGTTTATTCACGTTTTTTCATTTCATTATTTTAATCGCGGGAAGGTTTTATGTTTGAAAATTTAAGTGAGAAACTCGATCTGGCGTTTAAGCAGCTCAAAGGACAGGGGCGGATTACCGAACTCAATGTGGCGGCTACGGTAAAAGATATCCGGCGCGCCCTCATCGATGCCGATGTGAACTTTAAAATTGCCAAAGAATTTACGGATACAATCCGGACGAAAGCCATGGGACAGAAAGTCCTGACCGCCGTTAGTCCGGGCCAGCTGATGGTGAAAATTGTGCAGGACGAACTCACCGAACTGATGGGAGGCAATGAAATCGCCCTGAATGCCAAGGGGAATCCGGCGGTGATCCTGGTGGCCGGATTGCAGGGTAGCGGTAAAACCACTTTCAGCGGCAAGCTTGCCAATTATCTTAAAACACAAAAGGGACTTTCCCCCTTGCTGGTTGCAGCCGATGTTTATCGCCCGGCGGCGGTAGAACAATTAAATATTCTCGGAACACAGATCGGCGTAGATGTTTTCACCGTTCCCGGCAGCGTGGATCCCGTGAGTATCGCCAAACTGGCCCTGGCAGAGGCACGGAGCCACAATAAAAATGTGGTGATCATCGATACCGCCGGCCGTTTGGCGGTTGACGAAGTGATGATGACTGAAGTGGCGAATATTAAAAAGGCCGTAGATCCGCAGGAAATTTTATTTGTGGTGGATTCGATGACCGGACAGGATGCCGTCAATACCGCCAAGGCCTTCAACGACCGCCTCGATTTTACGGGTGTTGTGCTTACCAAACTCGATGGCGATACCCGCGGGGGGGCCGCTCTTTCCATCAAATACACCGTCAATAAACCCATCAAGTTTGTGAGCAGCGGAGAGAAAATGGACACCCTGGATGTCTTTTACCCCGACCGCATGGCGCAACGGATTCTGGGAATGGGGGATATCACCTCCCTGGTTGAAAAGGCCCAATCCCAGTTTGATGAGGAACAGGCACGTAAACTGGAAAAGAAAATCCGTAAAAATCAGTTCGATTTTGAAGATTTCAAACAGCAGCTCGATCAGATTCGGAAGATGGGAAATATCAAGGACCTGCTCGGAATGATTCCCGGTGTGGGCAAATCGATCAAGGATGTGGATATCAGCAATGACTCATTTAAAGGCATTGAGGCGATGATTGGTTCGATGACGCCTTTTGAGCGCGCCAATCCTGATTCGATCGATGTCGGGCGCAGAAAACGGATTGCTATGGGCAGTGGCAAGGATATTCAGGAAGTAAATGCCTTTATGAAACAGTTCGAACAGATGAAACAAATGATGAAGTCGATGAACAAGATGCCCATGGGCGGCGGGTTTGGGCAGGGGAAACGTTAAATTGACCTTTCATCAAAAAAACGTTCAAATGATTCGGCATTTTATCTCCGATGTATTACATTTGCAGCAATAGATTGATTCGCTCGATCTTTTAATAAACCTTATTAAATAACGCATTTAAATTTTTATTTAAGATGCCTGTAAAAATCAGACTCCAAAGACACGGGTCTAAGAAGAGACCATTCTATTTTATCGTCATAGCCGATATACGGGCTCCAAGAGACGGTAAGTTTATCCAGAAAATCGGTACATACAATCCTTTAACTGTTCCCGCTTCGGTACAGCTTGACCGTCAGAAGGCGCTCGACTGGCTGCATAAAGGTGCGCAGCCCACTGATACGGTTCGTCGTATCCTGAGTTATAAAGGCGTATTATACCTGAAGCATTTATTACGTGGTGTGGGACTGGGCCTCTTCGATGAAGCCGCCGCCATGGAGAAATTTTCTAAATGGCACAGCGATCATGAACTGAGTGTTAAAAAACGCCAGGAAGATCACCGCAAAGCAAGACCGGGTGGACGACGTGGCCCTGCTCCAGCCAGAAGGGTGGAAAGAAAGCCGGAAAACGAAACACAGGGTTAAATCATTCAAGAATATTTTTATCAAGGCTATCTCCCGCGGGATAGCCTTTTTTTATTTCAGACCGCCATGGAAAATAACTACCGCAATATTGGAAAAATCGTTTCTGGTTTTGGCCTCAAGGGTGAGCTGATCATCCTGCATCACCTGGGTAAAAAACTGACGGCTTCAAAAATCAAAGTGATTTTTCTGGAACAGAAAAAAGAAGAACTGCTGCCCTATTTCGTGGAATCCGCCAGAAAAAAAGGCGACGATGAATTATTTGTGAAACTCGAAGGCATCGACACGAAAGAGGCTGTAGCCAAATTTCTGCGCAGGGAGGTTTGGATAAAGGAAGAAGAAATGGCGGCCCATACCGATAAAAATAATCCGATTGGATGGGTCGGCTACCGGGTTATCGATCAGGGAACTGATCTCGGGCCGATTCAGGAAGTGATCGAACAACCGCACCAGATTCTCTGCCGGCTGGAAATAAATACCAAAGAAGTGCTGATACCCATCAATGAACAAACCCTCGTTCAGGTAGATCATCAGGCGAAGGCCGTTTTACTTACCCTTCCCGAAGGATTACTCGATATTTATCTTTCATAAGCCATACACCACGCGTAACTGCGTGTTGCCGGCCTCAGTTTAACAGCAACAGTAAAATATAAGCCCCGTAAATGCGTTCTTTTTTTATGCGTTTACACTCTTCCTGTTACAAATACATAGGTGGCCTGATGCTGTTTTTTCTCTTTCAACAGAAAATCATTGCGCAACCCATTACCGGCATCTGGAAGGGGAAAATGGGGAATTCGCGGGTAGAACTGAAACTCATCCGAAAAGGCGACAGTCTGATCGGGACTTCCTATTATTACGAATCAACAACAAGTTACCGGCGATATGCAGTGAAAGGATATTTCGACGACCGAAATAATGACGTGATCTGGTGGGATGATGTGCTGATCGAAGCGACTGGCCCGCGACGGCTCCTGGGAAACGGCCCGCAACAAAATGCCCAGCTGGCCGTAGCAGATTTTAATTGTCCCGGTGAAGGAATTATGAAGCTGGATGGCACATCCTCCCGTAAAAATGACGATACCAAAGACCGAAAAGAATTGCACCTGTTGAAGGGAGAGGAGGCCCCTGTTTTCCCCGACGAATGGGATTTTTTGATTGATAATTATGCCTTTGGCGTTAGTCATCCCGAAGTCGTGGATAGTATTGAACAGCTGGCGACAACTCCTGTTTTACCCACTAATCAGTCGTTGGTAAATACCAGCAAACAACAACCGGAAAAAATCGATCCGTCGGCTGTTGTAGTTCCCTTTGTACCCGCTGCGGCACAAACCAATCAGGCACGATTTACCAACAGAACGAAAATTCTGCAAAATGTGATTACTGTAAAAGGTGATTCCCTTGAACTGCGTTTTTATGATAATGCAGAAATCGATGGCGACTCCATTGCCGTTTTTTTAAATGGAAAATTATTGAAGGAACATATCCTCCTGGCGGAGCAGGCTTATATTATGAAGATTGCAATCACTGATTTGCAGGCAGATAATGAACTCGTGATGGTAGCCGAAAACCTCGGTACCATTCCGCCCAATACATCACTGCTGGTAGCGATCGTGGAGGATAAAAGATATGAGGCCCATCTGCAGAGTACCGAAGGCAGCAGTGCGCTGGTGCGATTGCTAAAGCCCTGATGAAAATTCAGTGTATTAGATCCTTTCTATATTCTGTAACTTTTTCGAACGGGTTTCCGATCACTGGTCTTACAAGACGATATTGATCATCTTATTCCTGACATAAATAATTTTTTTAGGAGCATTTCCGTTCAGCCATTTCTGAACATTTTCATCGGCAAGCACCATTTCTTCTACCTGTTGTTGGGTTGCCTCCAGACTGATATTCAATTCGGCCCTCGTTTTCCCATTGATGGCGATCGGATATAGTTTGGCAGACTCGGCAAGAATTTTTTCGTTGAATACCGGATAAGAAGCATCTAATATACTGGTTTCATTACCCAGCTCATGCCAAAGTTCTTCACTGATATGCGGCGCATACGGTGTAAGAATCACGAGGAGTTTTTCCAGTATTTCTTTTTTATGTGTTTTTAGTTCGCCCAGTTCATTCACCGTAATCATCAGGGCACTGACGCCCGTATTGAATGAGAACCGGCCCGTATCTTCATCGAGTTTTTTAATGGCCTTATGAAGAACCTTCCACTCTGCATCGGTGGCCGGCATCTCTGTCCAGACCTTCCCTTTGCTTTCATCAAAAAATAAACGCCATAGCTTACGGAGAAAACGATGCACGCCTTCAATGCCTTTCGTATCCCAGGGTTTGCTTTGTTCTACAGGGCCCAGAAACATTTCATACATTCGGAAAGTATCGGCACCAAATCTTTCAACCAGCTCATTGGGATTGACGGTATTGAATTTTGATTTCGACATTTTTTCAACCTCCGTTCCGCAGATATATTTTCCATCCTCTAAAATAAAATGAGCACCGGCATATTCTGACCGCCAGCTGCTGAATGCTTTCGTATCCAATTCCAAACCATCTACCAGATTTACGTCCACATGTAAAGCAGACACCGATTTTATTTCAATCTCTTTGGCGCCTTCGCCCCAGTAAGAAACCAGCGACTTTTTTAATGCAGCATTTAATTCTTCGCGCGTTTTATTTTTTAAGCTGGCAGAGATGAATACCGGTTTTTGTTTTGCCAGTGATTCCATTTCATCGGAACCGGAAATTTCAATCCGGTACACGAAACGACTGCTGCCCTGAATCATCCCCTGATTAACAAGCTTTTTGTAAGGTTCATCGAACCCGATCCGGCCGATATCGAAAAGGAATTTGGTCCACATCCGGCTATATAGCAAATGCCCCACAGCATGTTCGGTACCACCAATATAAAGATCCACCTGATTCCAGTAATCGGATGTTGAACGACTGCAAAATGTTTCATTATTATTCGGATCCATATACCGCAGGAAGTACCAGCTGCTGCCAGCGTAACCGGGCATGGTATTGGTCTCGAGCCCTTTGCTCGTCCATTCCGGAATATTCGCCAGCGGGCCTTCGCCGTCCGGTCCGGCCTGATAAGATTCTACCTTCGGAAGCTCAAGGGGAAGATCTTTTTCGTCCAGTGGATAGGCAATGCCGTTTTTCCAAACAATTGGAAAGGGCTCACCCCAATAACGCTGACGGCTAAATGCTGCATCGCGCATCCGGTAGTTCACGCGACGGGTTCCAATGCCCATCGCTTCGATTTTTTCTATAACTATGCCGATGGCATCGGCCATACGTGTTCCATTCAGAAACCCGCTGTTTTCCAGCAATACCTCTTTCGTGGCGTTGGACTCGGTTCCGTTAAAATGTGATCCGATAATATTGGTGACAGGAATATGAAAATGCATGGCGAATTTCAAATCGCGTTCATCTCCGCAGGGCACGGCCATGATGGCTCCTGTGCCATAACCGGCCAGTACATATTCAGATATCCAGACGGGAATTTTTTGTTGATTAAATGGATTGAGCACATAGGAGCCGGTGAAACATCCCGAGATCTTTTTCTCTGCCATGCGCTCGCGCTCACTGCGACTTTTCACATACGTGAGATAGTCATCCACGGAATTTTTTTCCGAAGCCGTAGTCAGCATACCGATCAACTCGTGCTCCGGCGCAACAACCATAAAATCGACACCGTATATAGTATCGGGACGGGTCGTATACACCCGTAATTTATTCGACGGATTCATTTTGTTTCCGTTTGTATCCGCGATCTCAAAGTCCATCTCCGCACCGAAACTTTTTCCGATCCAGTTGCTCTGCATTTCTTTCATTGCCTCACTGAAAGAAACTTTTTCAAGACCTTCCAGCAGCCGGTCCGCATATTCAGTAATGCGCAGGTACCATTGACGCAGTTTCTTTTTTACTACCGGGAACCCGCCTCGTTCGCTAAAACCATTCACCACTTCATCGTTGGCCAGTACCGTGCCCAGTGCTTCACACCAGTTCACTTCGCCGTATCCGCAATAGCTCAGGCGAAACTCCATCAGAATATCCTGCTGTTGTTTTTCGCTAAATGACTGCCATTCCTTCGCACTAAATTCAACTCCGTTCCGGTATCCCGCCACCACCGCGCTGCCGTCTTTTTGGAAGGAAGCAATCAGCTCCTGAATTGGCCGGGCCTTATTTTCACTACGGTTATACCAACTGTTAAACAACTGCAAAAATATCCACTGCGTCCAGCGGTAATAATGGGGCTCGGCCGTGTTGACCTGCCGGCTCCAGTCGTACGAAAAGCCGATCCGGTCGAGCTGATCCCTGAAATTTTCTATATTCTGTTTTGTACTCGTAGCGGGATGGATACCGTGATCGATGGCGTATTGTTCGGCTGGTAAGCCAAAGGCATCATAACCCATCGGATGCAGTACGTTAAAGCCTTTCAATCTTTTGTAACGCGCGAAAATATCACTGGCGATATACCCCAGCGGATGACCCACATGGAGACCGGCTCCACTGGGATAAGGAAACATATCCAGCACATAACACTTTGGTTTGGGGCTGCTATTACTCACCTCATAAATCCGATCTGTCTTCCACCTGTTCTGCCACTTTCTTTCGATGGCGTTGAATGAATACTCCATATGAACCAACAAAAATACGCATCATGCAGGGAAATCTTTTATTTTTGCCACTTCCTGCATCTAAACGGAAATTGTTCAATTATGGCACAAACCCGCAAAGGATCAGCCAAACGTTCTTCTCCTTCTTATATTATGGCCATCGTGGGTGTTTCCCTGGTGCTATTTCTTTTAGGCATTCTGGGATGGATTATCATCAATGCCAATAAGCTGGGACAATATTTTAAAGAGAATATTGCGATGAACGTGTATGTCCGTGAGAATGTATCCGTGAAAGACAGTGCTACGCTGGTTCAGTATATTTCGGCCCAGCCTTACGTGAAAGACTACGAATATGTAACGAAAGATCTGGCGAAGCAGAAGTATCTGCAGGATGGTAACAAAGACTGGGGAGTACTGCTCGACCGCAATCCACTGCCTGCCAGTATTGATTTCCGCATCAAGAAGGAATATGCATCCATCGATTCGCTATCGAAAATAAAAACCGAGCTGATGCAGAATATTGCAGTCAGCGATGTGCTGTATCCGCAGTCGCTCGTAACCAACCTCAATAATATCATCAATAAGATCAGCATCATTTTATTATCTGTGATCGTGATCATTTCAATACTGGTTATATTTTTAATTGACAATACGATCCGGCTTACGATGTTCAGTAATCGTTTTCTGATTAAAACGATGCAAATGGTGGGGGCCACCCGCTGGTTTATTTCAAGGCCGATGGATCTGCGGGCGTTCATCAACGGACTTATCAGCGGCTTGCTGGCCGTGGGCGGACTGGTCGCGGTAATCATCTTTGCAGAAAACCAGTTGCCTTACCTGAAGGCCCTGCGCGATTACCCGTTGCTGATAATACTTTTCATTGCGATTATTTTATTAGGCATCTTTATTTCATTTTTCAGCACCCATCGCAGTGTATTGAAATACCTGAAGATGAAGTTGGACGAATTGTATTGATTTTAGTACATTGCAACCCAATTCTGCGTTATGGCAAAACAAGTAAAAACAGTCGGCTCGAATAACTATAGACCTTTATTTGGTAAGGAGAATTACCGTTGGATGCTGATCGGACTGGGTGTGATTATACTCGGTCTTTTACTCATGATTGGCGGTAAAAGCAAGGATCCCAATGTTTTCAATACTTCCGAAGTATATAGCTTCAGACGTATTACGATCGCTCCGATTTTAATTCTCGGGGGATTGGTTTTAGAAATCGTTGCGATCTTCAAAAAACCCAAAGTGCAGCAACCACAATGAGCCTGATACAAGCTATCATCATCGCCATCATTGAAGGCCTCACTGAATTTCTTCCCATCTCTTCCACTGCGCACATGAAGTTTGCGAATCCGATACTCGGGATTCAGAACTCGGCATTTACCGACCTTTTTGAAATTGTTATCCAACTCGCTGCCATCTTATCGGTGGTCGTGTTGTATTACAAACGCTTTTTTGATTTTAAAAAAATTAATTTTTATATCAAGCTGATCATTGCACTGATTCCAGCGATCATTGCCGGTGTTTTGTTAAAGAAACATATTGACGCCATGCTGGGAAATCTTGTGTTCATTGCCGTCGTTATGATTGTGGGGGGTATTATTTTATTGTTCATTGATAAAATGTTCACCAAGCCGGAGATATTGTCGCAGGATCAGGTGACCAATAAAAATGCGTTCCTCATCGGGTGTTATCAGGTACTATCTGTTTTATTTCCGGGGTTGAGCC
>JAYWCS010000103.1:0-2127 GCA_043780315.1 Bacteroidota bacterium
TCCTTAATTGTGTCATCACGCTACGCCTATATGCAGGCACCGTGCGATTTATTCTCACTTGCTCCATCACCGGTTCCGCCTTGAGCAGCCGGGCCAACATCGGGAAAATCTGGTAATCGTAGAGCACGCGGCGTCTTGCCTCTTCAAGAGCCGGGAGTCGACGGCTCCAGTCATCTTCACGCAAGTATCGCTTGATTATTTCTATTGTCTCCTCCGGCTTATCAAGATCAATACGAATGAAGGAGTCAGCGGGGAAATATTTTTCCAGATTTTCACAGCCGTGATAAAACGGAACCGTCCAGGTAAGGAAACAATCCGCGATTTTCTCGGTCCAGTAATCCGGCCATGAAGTGTTCTCGGCGGCTATCGAGTAACGATATGGCGCCAGACCGTCCCACTTGTCTTCGATGAAATTGATTGCCCGTCCGTACAAGTCGATCTCCATGGTTTTGTCAGCCTGTACTGCACGCAAAAAAACACCGCGCTTCATGTGCCCGGGAAGGTCATGGAAGTTACCCACTATCCAGGAAAGCGAGCGACTCTTTTCAGGCATGGCGCATGTTGTCAACTCATCGAAAGTACGGTTGACATGCCACGGTAGCGCCGGTTGCGAGGCGATATATTTCGGGTCAGATGACGGCAGATAATTTGTGTATACCCGGTCGAAAGCCTGATGTCCTTCGGCCATCCAGTCGGTGAATCCCCTGGCATACGGTTCCTGCATCAAAGCCCAGACGCGCCCCTCTGGGCAACGTACATGCACATCGTACTTCATGCGGTTGTTCAACATAACCAGAGCGTCGCATTCTTCAACGTCGTCGGTTGTAAAACGGACACCCTCCCACATTCCTTTACCTCCCGGTGTCTGGCGCAATATGTCCTCCGACCAGTACCAATCCTTCGCAATGCGAACGAGCGTCACTCTTGACCCCAAAATAGGTACCCTTCAAGGTTCAATTTGATTGTTATAAACTTATAGAATTGAAATCGAGGCATACTGTTTATTTATCAATACGCCGTCCATTTCAATCATGGACAAATTTTTATTCCTGCTTACCGGAAACAATCCAGTAACCACAAACCCATTTGCTTCAAACTCTTTTAAGACTTGGTGATAGTCAGGCATATTTTCATAAATCGGAAGGAACGAAATTTCAGAAAGAATAGCCACTATGGAGTTGACGGAATTTTTTGCTCCGTTGAATACATTCAAGTCATATCCTTGAGTATCCATCTTTAGAAATATTTTTCTGGTTTTAAGATGCTTATCATTGGCCAATATATTGTCTAATGTGTCAATTTCGATAGTTTCTGTTTGTGATGTTCGGATCTGTTTAAATATTTGTTTCCCGAATTCATTTGGATCCAATATGGAGGAAAAATCTGTTGACTCAAATACATTGATAATTTCTGTTCCTTTTTTATTTCCGAGCGCAAGTTTGATTTGCCTCCATCTCTTATCATTCGCGGCATTTTCCCGGAGTTTCTCAAACGTGGAGCTTACAGGCTCAAAAGATAAAATGTCCCCTTTGTATCCAATTTTCCTGAGTAACCTACCAAACTGGCCGTTATTAGCTCCAACATCAATTACAAGGTTAATTTCATAATCTTCGATTATTTTTTTTAGATGTGCACTTAATAAGGGACTTTCTTTCTTTTTTATCAGTTCATACCCAAGCAAATTGAGAATGCTTTTTATCAATTCCGACTCCTAATTATTATT
The DNA here is from genome assembly GCA_043780315.1 of Bacteroidota bacterium. Classification (GTDB taxonomy): domain Bacteria; phylum Bacteroidota; class Bacteroidia; order Chitinophagales; family Chitinophagaceae; genus Puia. The sequence continues at coordinate 1,724 of JAYWCS010000103.1, forward strand.
TGGGTAATGTGTACTAATTCACGCATAGTTAAGTAATTGCTGCCGATTATTCTGAAGACTCGCATTTTGGCGCAAACCGGGATGGCGCTATCGTGGACAAAAATTTATCTTTCTGAAAAAAGCAGTCCGGAAAAATGCCATCTACCTTTGCACCCGCAGATCACTTAACTGTTTATATACAGATGCCCGTCTATCTTGTGATCTTGCCAAGCATACTACAAATATTTTAAGGCCATCTATCTGCAAGCTACGCGCCATTATTTGTCACCCCGATTTTTCTCTGTGAGTATATCCCGATACATCCGCTCCATTTTCTCCGCCAGCATCTCCCAATCGTGCATCGAAGCAGTCCGCGCCGCCGCCACTCCCATCACTTCCCGCCGTGTCGTGTCTGAAAGACGGAC
>JAYWCS010000104.1:0-7307 GCA_043780315.1 Bacteroidota bacterium
GCGACCGGAAGGGGACACCGTTGGCATCATGGTATTGCTGCAGGAATTCCGCTTTCAATTTGGCCATGTCTACATTGGAAGGGCACTCCGATTTGCAGCCCTTACAACTGAGACAAAGGTCCATGACTTCATAAATTTCTTTATGGTCAAAACGATTGATCTTCTCGGAATGGGTCAGGAATTCTCTTAAAATATTCGCTCTTGCGCGGGTGGTATCTTTTTCGTTTTTCGTTGCCATGAAAGAAGGGCACATCGTGCCACCGGACAATTCTGTTTTCCGGCAATCCCCGGATCCATTACATTGTTCGGCATGCTGGAGTACATCCTGGTTGTGGTAGCGGAATACCGTTTTGAAGACGGGTGTTTTCTGCCCGGGTGAATACCGCAGCATGGTATTCATGGGGGGTGTGTCAACAATTTTATTCGGATTGAATATGTTTTCCGGATCCCAGCTTTTCTTTACGGATTTAAAAAGCGCATAATTTCGATCACCGACCATTTTTTTTATAAACTCGCCCCGCAGTCTCCCGTCGCCATGTTCACCACTCAGCGATCCATTGTATTTTTTTACCAGGGTCGCAATTTCTGTTGCGATGGTACGGAACATTTTATTCCCGGCTTCCGTTTTCAGGTTCAGGATAGGCCGCAGATGTATTTCTCCGGAGCCTGCATGGGCATAATGCACAGCATGCAAATCGTATTTTTTAAGGATCTCATTAAAGTCCCGGATATAAGCGGGCAAGTCATGCACATCCACCGCTGTGTCTTCTATCACCGGTACAGGTTTTTCATCACCGGGCATATTACTGAGCAGTCCGAGTCCGGCTCTGCGCAACGACCAGATCTTTTGGGTATCTTCTCCGAAAAGCAACGGGAAATGATATCCGAGCCCTGCGGCGCGTATGGCTGATTCCACTTGCTTAGCGATGGTTTCGATTTCAGCGCGCGTGGATCTTTTAAATTCGATAACCAGTATTGCGCCCGGGTCTCCCTGTACAAAAAACCGGTTTTTATTTTGTTCGATATTGTCTTTTGTGCATTCCAGAATGTAATGGTCGATGAGTTCACTGGCACTGGGTTTGAATGGGAGGGCAATAAGGTTAGCGCGCAGGGATTCATCGACGCTATTGAAATGCACGCAGAGCAAACCGGTTTCTTTGGGTGGCAGGGGCAGCAACTGTAATTTAATTTCCGTGATGAATGCCAGCGTGCCTTCGGAGCCGGCAATGAGTTTGCAGAAATTGAAATCTGGTCCGCCTGCCGTAAAGGGTGCTTGTTCGGTTAGTATATCTACCGCATATCCGGTATTTCGTCTTTCAATAGATTGCCGGGGGAACTCTTTTCTGATTTCCACCTGATTATCATAGTTACCCAGCAGAGTACGGGTTGTTTTGTAAATGGATGCTTCAAGGTTGTCGCCTTCGCATTTTTTATGAAAATCATCCAGGTTCAATGATTGGAAAATGGCTTCGCTGCCGTCACTGAGTAAGGTTTTTACTTCCAGCAGATGTTCGCGGGTGCTGCCGTATATAACAGAGTTGGAACCGCAGGAATTATTTCCCACCATTCCACCGATCATAGCGCGGTTGGCGGTAGACGTTTCGGGTCCGAATAACAAACCGTGTGGTTTTAAAAAAAGGTTGAGCTCATCGCGAATCACGCCGGGTTGCACACGAACCCATCGTTCGGAGGCATTGAATTCAAGGATGGCAGTAAAATATTTTGAAACATCTACGACGATGCCAGCCCCCACCACTTGTCCGGCCAGCGAAGTTCCAGCCGTTCTTGGTATCAGGGAAGTATGATTTTCTCTGGCGAACTCAATCAAAATTTTCAGATCGGCCAATGATCTGGGGATGGCAACCGCCAGCGGTTTTTCCTGGTATGCGGAAGCGTCGGTAGCATATAGTATGCGGGTGGTTTCGTCCAGATAAAGTTCACCTTCGAGCCGGGTAGAGAGATTGATCAGCTTATTCGTCATAGGTAACAGTGGAGTGCAAAATTATGAAACAATGGTCTTTTTTTCATGCCTCTTTATTCCGTATTTTCATGCTGTTTTTTTAAATCCCGGACGGCGCCGGGCAATAGCCTGGCAAGACATGCAAGATACTAACAAAGCGGTCAGCAAATGGATGGGCGGCGGCGATCGGAGTTGCTGAATGGGCGGATAATTGAAATGAATATGTATTCCTTAAAAAATAAGTCAGCGATTGTTACAGGTGGTGGCAGTGGTATCGGCCAGGCGATGTCCGTATTATTTGCTCAACAAGGTGCGCGGGTTTTTATATTGGATCTGGATGAAAAAGGGGGTGCAGAGACGGTACAACAGATTCAGGCGAACGGTGGGCAAGCGGTTTTTTTTGCCTGTGGGGTAGATGACGAAGAAGCGGTGAAGGCGGTGGTTCAATCGATCGTTCTTGAACAGGTGCCCGATATTCTGGTTAACAATGCCGGCATTGCGCATATTGGCAATCTTGAAAATACCGGGTCCGCAGATTTCGAAAAATTATTTTCTGTCAATGTGAAAGGTGTTTATCACTTGTTAAAATACTGTATCCCGCTGATGAAAGAAAAAGGCGGCGTGGTCTTAAATATGTCATCCATTGCTGCGCTGGTGGGTATACCGGACCGTTTTGCTTATAGCATGACAAAGGGAGCGGTGGCGGCCATGACCCTTTCGATTGCCAAGGATTATATGAAATATAAGATCCGATGTAATTCGATTTCGCCGGCCCGGGTGCACACGCCCTTTGTGGATGGATTTATTGCAAAAAATTATGCTGGAAAGGAAGCCGAGATGTTTACAAAATTATCGGCGTCACAGCCCATCGGGCGGATGGCCAAACCTTCAGAGGTGGCTGCTCTGGCATTATATCTGTGTTCGGATGAATCCTCTTTTATTACAGGAAATGACTACCCGATCGATGGCGGATTTGTAAACCTGAATAATTAGCGGTTACCTTCTCGGGCGATAACCACCCTCGCGGTTATTGTCCCTGCTGTCCCGGGGTTTTTCTTCTGCCTCTCGTACAACAAGTTCTTTACCGCCTCGTAAGCGGGCCCCATTCAATGCGTCGATGGCTTCTTTCGCTTCCAGCGCTACGCTCATTTCTAAAAATCCAAACCCCCGGCTTTTGCGGGTTTCACGGTCTATGGCAACTTTAGCAGAAACCACATCACCATAGAGTTCAAACATTTCTTTTAAATCCGTATCGTCAAAATCATAGGGTATACCGGCAACAAAAAGTTTCATGGTCATTTTATAAGACACAAATCTAATTTATTCCTTCAGCAACCAATGGCTTTTTTTGTGGAAAAGAAAAGTGACCCGGGAACTTTTTTACCGGATTCCGGGGAATAGGTAATCCAGCGAATCTCCCTTGAAATCATGCATCCGGTAAATCACAAAATAACGCACGGGCTGTCCGGCACGGTATTGAGGGATCTGGACAGAATCCTCCACCCGGCCAAAATCATTTTTCAGGGTTTGTGCCGGTGGTCCGTAATAGTTGGAAGGGTAAATAAAATAGGCATCTGCCCCTCGTTCCAACCGCGGGGCCCGGGCATTAAGCCACGCAAAATGATGAATGTTGTTGAGCGAGCCGATCGCGAGCAAAGAATGCTGATGCGGAATAGCTTCATAATGTTCGAGGTGGCCGGCGGGAAACCAGTAGTCTGAAATCAGGATCGCGTTCTTTTTCATTTTTCCAGAGCGACTATCTGTTTCATATAGTGAATCGAAGTGGGTCGCAAAGGACTTCCAGCCGCTCATATCCAGGGTGATATCCCCCTTACCCAGATGACCCGTCTGATTGTTTCCGATACGGAACGGCAGAAAAAGTATGGCCGTCAGTCCGCCGATTACTACCAATCCGTAAACCCAGCCGGCCGTTTTTAACCAGTTGATGCTCCTTTGGGTTTTGTGATATTGTTCCAGGAAAATGGCTGCCAGCAGCATGAGGGAAAAGTAGGCGGGGCCCGACCAATGCGGGAGGATTTCATTAAAAATAGATGTCCACAAGAGCACCCCAATCAGAGGTACACTGAGCCATAGGAGAAGTGAATAGCAACGGGGAAGAAATTGTATGCGACCCTTCGCCAAGGCATATAAGGAGACGGAATAAATGATAAAATTGACCGGATTACTATAAAAAAAAGACCCCAGCAGTTGTTGCAAAAAATGATCGGGGTCGGGTTGGTTGCCCCAGAAACTGATTCTTCCCTGATGGTAGGTATAAGTGATAAAATGGTTGTCCCGGTTCCAGAAATAAATAGGGGAGATGATGGCCAGACTGATTGCAGCAGCGATCCACAGGTAGGGTGATTTGAGCAGGTCCCGGCGATGAAAAATGATATAGGCACCAAAACCCAGCCAGAGGAAGATGCCGTGCACTTTACTCATGATACATAGTCCAATACTGAAGCCGAGCATAATAAATAAGAAGGGGCGGTGTTGCTCGGCTTTGTCCAGTATACGAATCATCAGATACACGCTAATCAGCCAAAAAAGAGTCTGGGGTGCATCGGGGAGAATAAATGTGCCGGCAATAACCGAAGCGAACAAGGAGGTATTGTACAGGATGGCTGCGAACCATCCGGTTTGTTGATTCCGCAGCAGGCAACCCGTCTTGTACATCAGCCACGTGCCCAGCGCAGCACAGAGGATGGCCCCTGCCCGGATAAATAGCTCACTATGAAAATATAGATTGAATGTTGTCAGCCGGATCAGCAATGCCAGCATCGGCGGATGGTCAAAATAATTCCATTGCAAAAACTGCGCATAGGTTTGATAATATACTTCGTCATTGCCCAATTCCAGAGAGGCCGCGACCAGTATACGCAATGCGGAGCTAAAAAAAATAAGCAGCCAGATTTTTTTATTGAAATTCACCGGAGGTTCTTACTGCAATTTAACGGATTGCGTTTCCCATTCGTTTTTTGAAAGCTTTTTTTCAAACAGGGTGACCGGAAGGATAATAAAGACCGAGAGTGAAACGAGCATGCCGATCAGTGAGCCGGCCAGTACATCGATGGGAAAATGTTGGGAAAGGTAAATTCTCGAAAATCCGGTCAGGAAGGCCATCAGCAGGAAAAATAAACCCAGTTTAAAGGAGGATTTTTTATCAGAAAAGTAAAGACAGAGCAGGGTGGTAAGTGCAAAGACAGAAGCTGAGTGGCCGGACGGAAAGCTGCTTGATCCGGTACCGGTTATACCGTGGATACAATGAATCGAAATTTCATTGCCAAAAAAAAGCTTGGGTCGCGGACTCGGCATCAGGTGTTTGAACAGTTGTACAATTACTCCGGAAACCAAAAAACTAATCACCGTTTGACAAGCCCAGCCGGTCTTCTTCCGCATCAGCATAACCAGCGTAATGCCAATAACAAAAATGCCATTGCCGATATTGGTAAACAGGACGAAAAAATAATCCAGAAATGTTGTATGGAATTTATTGATCAGCAGAAATCCATCGGCTTTGGAGATCGAAAAGCAGAATATTGAAAACAAAACAAACAGTACGAAGTAACCTATAAAATAAGATAGGCTTCGCCTGAACGAACTTAGTAGATTCTTCATTACAAGGGTGTAATTGTGCAAGTACAAAGTTAATACGCTATATTTAGTAACCTAATAATCAAAGGTTAAGGGACAGTTAACTCTTGAAACACGGGCTGGTACGGGCAAAAAAAAAGACCCGTAATACAGGGCCTTTTTTTAATTTGACAGGATAACCTCTTATAGTGTAGTTACGACAACGTTTTCAGACGTTTTACGGTCGATCGAAAATTTACGTTCTACCTGATCATTCGCTGTGCGGATGATGAAGGTAGGATGCATTTCATTTTCTTCTCTTGGTAAACGGATGTTCTTTTCGAAATGAACGTCGCTGTAAGCTGTTTTGTAAACGACATCTCCCGCGTCATTTTTTATAATCAGCCAGAATTTTTCTCCCGCTTTGTTTACAAATTCCAGGTGAAATACCACGCTGTTTTCAGTTGATCCGACATAATTGACAGATACCTGCTCGTCTGACGGATTAACGATTTTTTCGATGATCGGAGCTGCCTGCAAGGTAGCAGAACCAAGGGATAACAACAGAGCAGTTGCAATAACGGATGTTGATTTCTTCAGATTAAAGGATAAGAATGCTGATTTCATAATGTGACGATTTAATAGATGATGAAAAAATAAAATTTTAGCGGCAAGAATCATCAATCAAAATGGAAGCAGCGTCGGGGGCTAATCTAAAGTGGAAAAAATGATTTAAAATTATTCCGATTGGAAGTATTTTGTTGTCAATTCCAGAACAAACATAGCCAGGATTAATCAGGCAGGAAACCCGATATTGTTCGTTTTTATCATGGCAAACCGTCTGAGACAATTGTTAAAACCCTTTATTGGCCATGGTTTCAGGGGAATTATCTTATGATGACCAAGCTCTGAATATTACCTGAATATGACCCCATTTTCTTATTCTTGAGGCTAATTGTCTATGGTTGCGGTGAATTGTGCCCGGCATTCATTTTTTAGTAACCATATCCGGCATGTGAAAAAAACAGAAAAAAAACTTTACAAATTTAATTAATTAAACGTTTGTTTAATTAATTTCGCACCATGAATACATCTTTTTCAATTAAACAAATTCAGCTTCTGGATACCGCAGAGCTGTTGTTTTCCCGTAAGGGGTTTGATGGGACGTCTGTGCGGGACATTTCTGAGGCGGCCGGTTTCAATACCGCGATGATATCCTATTATTTCGGTTCCAAGGAGAAATTGATGGAAGCTATTTTCGAGCGAAAGAGCCTGAATATCCGGGAAAAAGTAGATAGTTTGCTGCAGGATGACAGTCTGGATCCATTAGCCAAGATGTTCATTCTGGTGGATGTATATATAGACGGCATATTCAAGCGTCAAACATTTCACCGGATTTTGTTATGTGAGCAGGTGATCAATCAGAATCCGTCCATCATACAAATGGTGGCCAAAATGAAAGCTAGAAATTCAGAGTGCATCAATGACCTGATTCGCCTGGGCCAGAAAAAAGGGTTGTTTAAGAAAAATATTGATATCCCCATGATGAGTAACACCCTAATTGGAACTGTTTCCCATACACTGATTAGTCTCGATTTTTATAAAAGTTATCACCAACTCGAATCGCTAACGGATGCTGCATTTGAAAAACTTCTCAAAAAGAAATTATCGGTGCACATCAAATCCATTTACAAAGCAATCTTAACAAATGAATCTTAAAATCAACATGTTTCGAATGGCGATGGTTCTGCTGATTTTTTTATCCCTGCACGGG
>JAYWCS010000105.1:0-3987 GCA_043780315.1 Bacteroidota bacterium
TGTAAAAAAATACTTCCTTTTCCGCAACCGGCCAAAGAGTCACGGGTGTTCGTGCTGACATAAGTTCCCTGCAGGTATTCTTCATCGCCCAGTTTCGAATATTGCATGAAGCAGGTCATCACACAAACATCACCGGAAGCGACGCGGACTTCTACTAATTTTATTTCTTTCAGCAGTACTTTTTTTGATACGGTATTCAGGGAACCTGTGGCTTCGGCCTTACCATAAAACTCTGTATTCTTATAGGAATAGGTAACCGCTTCTAACCGATTTTTTGTTTGCGCAATCTGCACTTCGATTTTATACCGGTCGTCGTAGTTCACGGAAGAGCGTTCATATCCGTCGCTCGACCGGAAGTGGCCCCGCCAGATACCCGTCAGTTCCTGCGCCGGTAAAAAGTTGATCGCAAACCCATTCAGTAAAAGCATGCATAAAAAAATACGGATCCTGTTTTTCATCTATGGCAAATTAGATAAAAATATTTTTCGCAGATTTTATCCAAAGATTAATCTGGCAAGAGTTTGTTAATTTTGCACCCCAAAGGAAAGAAACGTCTGCATGATTAAAATTACATTGCCTGATGGCGCAATACGGGAATATCCTGAAGGAAGCAGTTCCCTGGATGTGGCCAAATCGATCAGTGAAGGCCTTGCACGCAAGGTACTTGCGGCGAGCGTCAACGGAGAGGTATGGGATATTACCCGACCCATTCAAAAAGATTCGACCCTGAAATTACTAACCTGGAACGACAGCGAAGGAAAAGCCACTTTCTGGCATTCCACCGCCCATCTGATGGCCGAAGCTGTCGCATCCATTTTTCCGGGTGTTAAATTCTGGGTCGGACCGGCCGTGGATAACGGGTTTTATTATGATATGGACTTGGGTGGGCGGCAGATTACAGAAGAAGATCTGCGCAGCCTGGAATCCAAAATGTCGGAACTGGGTGCCCAGCAGAGCAAGTTCATCAGAAAAAACGTTCCGAAAGCGGAAGCCATTCAATATTTTCAGGAAAAGGGAGATGAATATAAGCTGGATCTGCTTCAGAAATTAAAAGATGGCGAAATCACTTTTTATACCCAGGGTGGTTTTACCGACCTTTGCCGTGGACCCCATATTCCGGATACCGGGTTCATTAAGGCCTTCAAACTCACCAATATTGCCGGTGCCTACTGGAAAGGAGACGAAAAGAATAAACAGCTTACCCGGATTTACGGCGTGGGTTTTCCTTCCAAAAAGGAACTAGATGAATACATGCTGTTGCTGGAAGAAGCCAAGAAGCGCGACCACCGCAAGCTAGGCAAGGAAATGGGCATCTATACCATGGATGACGATGTGGGGCCGGGCCTGATTCTGTGGATGCCAAACGGGACAATTATTATTGAGGAGCTGGAGAAACTGGCCAAAGAAACTGAAAAGGCAGCCGGTTATCAAAGGGTGGTGACACCCCATATTGCCAAGGAGAACTTATACCTGACAAGCGGACATCTGCCCTATTATCAGGACAGCATGTATCCACCCATGGAACTGGACGGGGTAAAATCTTACCTGAAATCCATGAACTGTCCCCATCACCACAAAATATTTGCAGCAGAACCCCATAGTTATAAGGATCTTCCCCTGCGCCTGGCAGAATACGGAACCTGTTACCGCTATGAGCAGAGTGGCGAATTATTCGGTCTCATGAGAGTTCGCTGCCTGCACATGAATGATGCCCATATCTATTGCAGCAAGGAACAGTTTGCACAGGAATTCAAGGCCGTCAACGAAATGTATCTCAAGTATTTTAAAATATTTGGGATCGACAAATATGTGATGCGTTTGAGTTTGCATGATAAAGCCGGACTCGGTAAGAAATATATTGACGAGCCGGAGCTCTGGCTGGAAACGGAAGATATGGTACGTCAGGTGCTCATAGAAACCAAAACTCCTTTTGTCGAGGCGAGCGGCGAGGGGGCATTTTATGGACCGAAGATTGATGTACAAATATGGAGTACCATCGGCCGGGAATTTACCCTGGCAACGAATCAGGTCGACTTTGCACAGGGCAGAAGATTCAAACTGGAGTATACCAATAAGGAAAATCACCCGGAAACGCCCCTGATTATACACCGGGCTCCCCTGGGTACGCACGAACGTTTTATCGGTTTTTTACTGGAGCATTATGCCGGTAAATTCCCCTTATGGCTGGCACCGCAACAGGTTAAATTGCTTCCGATTAGTGACAAGTACATGGACTATGCACAAACTGTTTTAGAATCCCTCAAAAATGCGGATATTCGCGTAAGTATTGATGAACGAAGTGAAAAGATTGGAAAGAAGATTCGCGATACGGAGCTGGCCAGGGTACCCTATATGTTGGTGATTGGAGAAAAAGAGCAGAATGAACAAAAAGTATCCGTTCGCCGCCAGGGCCGGGGGGATTTGGGCGTTCAGGATATAGACACATTCATCAGCGAAATAAAAACTGAAATCAAATTAAGGTCCTGAAAAATTAAAAAAGGATCTTATCTATCGTTCAACTAAAAACAATAAATGGCATTTCCACCGAGACCTCCCAGAGGTAATTTTAATCCAAGATTCAGAAAAGAACAACAACAGGAACACCGTACAAACAATATGATCCGCGTACCCAATGTGCGGCTCGTTGGAGAGAACATCACGGTAGGAGTGTATCCGACCGCTGATGCCCTCAAAATGGCGCAGGAGCAGCAGCTGGACCTTGTGGAGATTTCTCCCAATGCAGATCCTCCGGTTTGCAAAATCATCGACTATAATAAATTCCTCTACGAAAAGAAACGGAAGGAAAAAGAAATGAAGGCGAAGAGCAAGGCCTCCGAAGTAAAAGAGATCCGTTTTACACCCAATACAGATGACCACGATTTTGATTTTAAGGCAAAGCATGCCGAAAAATTCCTCAAAGACGGCGACAAGGTAAAAGCGTATGTGCAATTTAAAGGACGTGCGATTCAGTTCCGCGAACGGGGCGAATTGTTGCTCCTGAAATTTGCAGAACGGCTCAATGAAGTCGGTGTTTTAGAAGGTATGCCCAAGATGGAAGGAAAACGAATGCTCGCAATCTGGGCTCCGAAATCGCAAAAGAAAAAGTCCTGACAGAATTATTTTCTGATCCCCGGCCATCCGGAATTGTTCCACCATGGATATTGTACTCGTTGGTTCCGGAAATGTGGCCACCCAGCTGGGTCGGAAGTCGCTGCTGGCCGGACATCGGATTAAACAAGTATATAGCCGTCACCTGGAGCATGCCTTTCCACTGGCCGTCCAACTGCAGTGCACTGCGGTCAACGAAATTCAACTTATTGAACGCAACGCGGATCTGATAATCATCGCAATAAGCGATTCGGCAGTGATGAATTTTATGGGAACGCTGGGAAAAACAAGCACCTGCGCGGTACATACAGCCGGTGCCCTTTCGATTGCCGCATTACAGGCGGCGGGCTCTTCTTACGGTGTCGTATACCCCTTGCAAAGTCTGTGCAAGGAAATTGAAATGATTCCACCCCTGACCCTCCTGGTGGATGGTAACAATGCTGCAAGCCTGAGACAGATAAAAGAATTTGCCGGGAGTATCACAGAAACGGTGATCGAAGCAAATGACGAAAGCCGTTTAAAATATCATCTCGCCGCTACCATCGTCAACAACTTCAGCAATCATTTATTTACGCTGGCCGAAAATTATTGCGAAAAAGAAAACATTTCCTTTGCCCTTTTACAACCGTTGCTGGAAGAAACGGTAACGCGGTTGAGAAAGTTTTCGCCAGCCCAGACACAAACGGGACCTGCGCTGCGCAACGACTTGATCAGCCTGGATAAACACCGGAAACTATTAGCCGGCTATCCGGAAATAACAGACTTGTATGATTTGTTTTCCCGGCAGATCCATGAATCTTATTCAAAGCGAAAAGATTAACCATTAACCAATACTTTTGCTTTAAAACCGCTCATGAACCTGCTAGAGTCGTTCAAACC
>JAYWCS010000106.1:0-3949 GCA_043780315.1 Bacteroidota bacterium
CGCATAGAAGCGCTCAATAAATATTTCAGAAGATCATGATAAACTATTCAGAACCCCATTTCAGTTCGAGTTTATTATTATTTCGATTTCCATCAGCCATCCGGTGGGAGGCATCGATTTCAACGACCCTGAGATCGGTGAGTTTATGGTTCACTTCAAATTCGTACGTCAGGCTTGTCCATTTCCAGGGCGTATAAACTGTTCGGGGTATATTGTTTTCTTCGGGTTTGATCCCGAACATAGAATAGAGCGGAATATAGGCCATCTCTTTACTTCCGTCCCTGAATTGAAGCAGCACATCCATGGGCATGGGTACCTGACCGAGGTTACGCAGGCGGATTTTCGTTTTTCCGTTCACTTCCCACAAGCTATCGATGGCGTAATCTATTTTTTTGATACTCTTGATCCAGAAGTCTTTGTACCATTCCAACTGTATATTGCTTTCCTTTTCGGCAATGCGAAAAAAGTCGTTGTCGTTAGGATGTTTGAACCGCCAGCTATTATAATAATCCAGGAGGATTTTGTCTCTTGTTTGTTCGCCGACGATATAGCCAAGCTGCACCATAAAAACCAACCCCTTATAATAACAGGAATAGGAATAAGCCATATTGGTGCTGAAATAATCTGCATAGGTAGACATGGGCTCCTGCAGTCTACTTTTCGCCAGCGCAAAATAATTTTTAAAATCTCTGCCGAAAGTTTGATCCGTGCTGGTATCTTTTTTCAGATAGCCCCAATTTCTGGCAGCAGCATATTGTGTAAATCCTTCATCCATCCAGGGATATTTCAATTCATTGGTCCCGAGCATTCCCTGATACCAACTATGCATGAACTCATGCATCCACCCGCCTGCATCTTTCAGTAAAGTAGCCATGGGATATTCCATACCACCATCTCCCCCGTGTATAAACGAATATTGTTTATACGGATACGGGCCATATGTTTTTTCAATATACGGCAATGCCTGCTCGGCCATGTCCAGTATATTCAGCCAGTCTTTTTCCAGTCCATTGGTCTTTTTATAGAGCAGGTGCAGTGTCAGGTCGTTACGGATTTTTTTGCTGACATGGATGAATTCAGGATCTGCGGCCCACACGAAATCATGCACATTGGGTGCGTAGAAATGCCAATTCAGTTTTTCGCCTGCGGGGCGAATAACCCGGCTGTGTTTAGTTTCATAACCGTATCCGATTTCCTGCGGGTTTTGCAGGTAACCGGTTCCTCCCAGTATATAGGTCTTGTCTATATGGATACTGACATCGAAATCTCCCCATACCCCATAAAATTCGCGCGCCACATAGGGGGTTGCGTGCCACCCTTCATGATCGTATTCACACATTTTCGGATACCACTGGCTCATGGAATAACGCACCTGCGTTTCCGGATTATCCCGGCCACTCCGTCTTACCTGCAGGGGAACCTGTGCTTCAAATTCCATTTCGAAATGCACGGTGGTATTGGGAGGAATGGGCTTGCTGAGTTTGACTTCGAGAATGGTTTCTTCCTCCTGGAAGGACTGCGCCACGCCATTCATTTTCAAAGAAATTATTTTCTGGTAACCTATTTCTTCCGGCGTCAGATGCTGAATGCGGTCCTCTACACGGGGGTCCCAATCGGGTAAGCCACCGACGAGTGTTTGTCCGAGGACACGACTCCGGTTGTCCATCATACTGTTGGGCTGGAAAGCATTCCAAAAAAGATGATAGAAAACTTTCTTCAGGGTATCAGGCGAATGATTGGTGTAGTCCAGTAACTGTTTTCCGGTGAACCGGTTCGTCTGCACATCCATATTGATATCCATGGCGTATTTCACGCGTTGCTGCCAGCGGTCGGGTTGTGAAAAACCGATCGTTAAAAATCCCTGCAGGATCAAAAGAAAAATGAAAACGCGCAACAATTTTTTAAAAAAATATACATACATATTTTTCACTATAAAAAATTAAAAACAAATGTGCTGCCACCGGATTTCAAATTTGCTGCCGATGGGTTTAAGGGACATTGAAATGAATTTACGATGCTCCTTCCAATACGATAACGATTTCCCCTTTCACGCCTTTTTCTTTAAAATACGCGATTACTTCTTCGAGGGTACCCCGTTTATTTTCTTCATATAATTTACTCAGCTCCCGGCTGACCGAACATCTTCTGGAAGCACCAAAAAAGATCCTGAACTCTTCAAGCGTTTTTACCAATCGCAGGGGCGACTCATAAAATACCATCGTCCGTTCTTCCACTACCAGTTTTTTCAACAGGGTCTGACGTCCTTTCTTCACCGGCAGAAATCCTTCAAAACAAAACCGGTTCATCGGCAGGCCGCTGTTCACCAGGGCGGGTACAAAAGCCGTGGGGCCGGGCAGGCATTCCACTCGGATATTCACCAGAATACATTCCCGCACCAGCAAAAAAGCCGGATCCGAAACACCCGGTGTTCCTGCATCGGTTAGCATCGCCATCGTTTTACCCTGCAACATCTGATCAACGAGGTGCCTTAAGACTTTATGTTCATTATGCTGGTGATAAGGAGTCAGGGGTTTGATGATCTGGTAATGATTCAACAGTTTCAATGAATTCCGGGTATCTTCTGCCAGAATCAGATCCACTTTTTTCAGTATATCCAGGGCTCGGAAACTGATGTCCTGCAGGTTGCCAATGGGAGAAGGAACTAGGTAGAGCATGGATTTGGAAGAATAAGAAAATGAAGGACTTACTTATTTTATGGATTGATCAAGAAACTACGTTGTAAGAATTTCCACACTTGCCATTCTCATCTCAAATCACCGTAATTTCAAAATACTCCATTACCGGATTTGCCAGTAATTTCCTGCTGGCCTCTTCGGCGATGCTTTTTGCTTCCTCTGCAGAGGCGGCGTCGATCTGCAAAAGAATATTTTTGCCGATGCGCACATCCTGTATCGATTGGATTGCAAGATTCTGCAATCCACCCAAAACCGCTTTACCCTGTGGATCCAACAATTCTTTCAAAGGCATTACGCTGATCCGTACGGAAAAATTCATGCAATCCTGTTTTTGAAGATCAAAGATACAATAATGTAAAAAAGGAAGGCGAGGGGTACCGCCAGCCAGTGTAAAAATACTGCGGCGATCGCTGTTAAAATAATGAGAATAACACGCGGAAGCAGCTGCCCATCCTTCTTCCCGCTGATTTTCATGGAAAGCATGGGTACGCGGCTGATCATTCCGTAGCTTAACAGAAGGATGATCGCATATAAAAACCATTTATTCAAAAGTATCGCGATCACCCAGTCGTTGTTTTTGGTCCAGTAAATTAGGGGGAAAGAAGCCAGCATCAGGCCCACGGCCGGCACCGGCGTTCCTCGGAAGCTGGTTGACTGACTGTTATCGAGATTAAAAACCGCGAGGCGGTATGCGGCTGCGCAGGGCAGTATAAGTGCAGGTAAAAGCCATAACATCGACAAGTCAGCTCCATCTTCCTGACGCATAAAACTCATTCGTAAAAACTGATATAAAATCATTCCGGGCGCCACGCCAAAACTAACCACGTCGGCCAGCGAATCCAGTTCACGCCCGAGTGGCGAACTTTGTTTGAGCAGACGAGCCAAAAACCCATCAAAAAAATCCGTCACGGCGGCCAGCAGAATGAAGAATGGAGCCAGCCATATTTTTTCCGGAATATCGGCAAATTGGGTTCCATCATTTCCATAAACAATAGTGATGCCATTTTGCAAAATGCAGATCACGGCGATGCATCCGAAAAACAAGTTGAGGAGAGTAAAAATATTTGGAATATGCTTCATTGATCAATTTGAAAACTTGTATATAACTTTTTTTTAAACATTTACAGATTACGGTTTTACACTTTTAGTATGAATCTTGCCGGATAAGGCTTTCATTCCTGAACCAGCCTCCTTACCCTCCGCATTGTCCTTTCAGAACGATGCTTTCATGCCCGCCTCAATTTCCTCTGCCG
>JAYWCS010000107.1:0-2245 GCA_043780315.1 Bacteroidota bacterium
TGTATGGTCAAAAATGACCGGAGATAATGTGAATCTGCCCATCGCGATCACACTGGATGACGTCGTGTATTCCGCCCCTGTCGTAAACGGACAGATTACGGGTGGCAATTCCCAAATTTCAATGGGAAATAAAAACACGGGCCAAAGTGTTGAAGAAGCAAAAGATCTTTCAAATATATTGATGAGTGGTAAACTGAATGCCCCCGCACGTATCGTGCAGGAACAGGTGGTCGGTCCAACGCTTGGAAAAGCTGCTGTGAAAGGGGGTGCCCTGGCCTTTGGAATTTCATTTCTGGTGATATTTACCCTCATGCTGGTATATTATAATACCGCGGGATGGGTTGCCAACATCGCCCTGATTTTAAACCTACTGTTTACTATTGGCATCCTGAGTGCCATGCATGCCACCCTTACGGCACCCGGAATTGCCGGTCTGGTATTAACAATCGGGATGGCGGTCGATACCAACGTAATCATCTTTGAAAGAATCAAAGAAGAGCTAACGCGCGGTAAAAGTTACCAATTGGCCGTCAACGACGGATACCGCCGTTCACTCGCTCCTGTGCTGGATGCCCACGTCACTACTTTCCTGACGGCCGCGATACTGGCCTATTTTGGTCTGGGACCGGTTCTAGGCTTTGCAACCACACAGATGCTGGGAATCTCGCTGAGTTTATTTTGCGGTATTCTGGTATCCCGGCTCGTGACGGATTTTTATACAAACAAAAACAGGCATTTTAAATATTTCACCGATATCTCCCAGAAGGTATTCAAGCATGCGAATTTCAAATTCATCGAATACCGCAGAGTTACCTACGGGATCTCTATCGCGGTTCTGATACTCGGTATCTCTGCTTATTTTCATGGATTCCAGAAAGGGGTTGAATTTTCGGGCGGAAGAAGCTATATCGTGAAATTCACGAAGCCCGTAAACGAACAGGAAATAAAAGATGCCCTGAATACTCAGTTTGGAAAATATCCGGAAGTAAAAACATACGGTTCTAATCAGCAGTTTGAAATCACGACCGATTTTCTGGTGAATAAGGAAGGGTTGTCAGCCGATTCAACGGTAGTCAATAAGATGTATGCCGGACTGAAACCATTTCTTCCGACAGGAACCTCGGCCGTTGAATTTACAGCGACGAATAAATTTATTCAGCAGTCGAAGAAAGTCGGCGCTTCCATTTCCGACGATCTGAAAGCAGGTGCCGTCAAAGCAACTGTATTTGCGCTGATATTTATTTTCATTTATATACTCATTCGTTTCCGCGACTGGCGTTATTCGCTGGGTACCATCATTGCGCTCCTGCATGATGTATTGGTTATTCTGGCGGTGTATTCGTTCCTGCCGGCCATTGTTCCTTTTCCGCTGGAAATTGACCAGCATTTTATTGCGGCGGTACTGACGGTAATCGGATTCTCTATGAATGATACAGTGATTGTATTTGACAGAATCCGGGAAGACAGCCGTATCCTGCGGGGTAAAACAAAAACGGAGATCATCAATAAGGCGATCAATGAAACGCTGAGCAGAACGGTCATGACTTCACTGACGGTGTTCCTTACGATTCTGATTCTGTTTCTGGTGGGTGGAGAAGTTACCAAGGGGTTTGCCTTTGCCATGCTGATCGGCGTGATAACCGGCACCTATTCTTCGATTTTCGTAGCTGCTCCTATTCTGATCGACATGGCCAGGAAAAAGCCATTGGGCGCCGCAGATGCGGAGAGTCTGAAACCGCTGATCAAGAAACCTCAACCGGCGTTAAAGGCTTAAGAAGGCCGGAGCAAAGAAAAATGAAGGCTATTTCGCAGTATAAAGCAATCTGACATAAAAAGCCCCCGTTAAATGATAGCGGGGGCTTTTTATTTGATAAATCAATAAATTTCACCCTTTGACTCAGGCATTGCCCTTTTCATGAACAGGGCCGTTTCTCATTATACATGCGCCGGCCGGTAACCATGGGGTGCCCCGTGATGTGTGGGCCTTCCATGAGGATAGGTTCGGTGATTGGGATGATGGTGAAAGGCTCTGTGATGACGAGGTGGCGGGTGATGTCGGGGTCCGCCGGGATGCGGCGGATGCCGGTGCGGTGGCAGAGGCTGACAGAACACAACGAGCGACATCAGTAACAAGCCGGTTAACACGGATAATGTTTTCATATTTGGTACGGATTTGACGATTATTTCTTATTTTCCTTATAACGCTTATCCGGGGTACCGTCTTTTTTAGCGTGTACCGGAGGAG
>JAYWCS010000108.1:0-4795 GCA_043780315.1 Bacteroidota bacterium
GAGATATCCTCCAGAACGAGTTTACAGGCCGCCAGTATTTTCAGAAGAAAAGACATTTCGTTTTCATTCATAAAATCTACCGATGCATCGGATACCACAAAGCTGATTTTCTGCTTATTTCCACCCTGAAAGCGAATTGGTTGCGGAGATTCAATCGGGGGAGAAGAAGGCGGCCGGTCAGCTTTCTTTGATACAGAATCCGGAATATTCAGATCCACCAGTGATTCGGGGTAGATGGCTGCTAAAAATGCCGGTGAAAGGGTGAGGTCGTTGATTCCCATAAATCTGAGAAAATAAGATGAGTGGTTTTGAATGCTCCGGGAATGTTTTGTTTCTTTGTAAGATCAAAAATAGTATTTATGATGGAGACGATGGACATCCCTGTAACCCGGGTAAAAAGAAGCAGGCTGGAAGAGATCGATTTCAATCACCTGCCCTTCGGCAAGTATTTCAGCGATCACATGCTGGAAGCTGATTACGTAGACGGCGAATGGCAGGAGGTCTCCATCAGACCCTATCAGCCGATTTCATTTGAGCCCTCGCTGATGGCCCTGCATTACGGACAGGCCATTTTCGAAGGCATTAAAGCCTATCGCAATACCAACGGGGAGGCTTTTATTTTTCGTCCCTATGATAATCTCAGAAGATTCAATATTTCTGCGGAAAGAATGGATATGCCCGCGATTCCGGAAGATATTTTTATCGAAGGAATGCGCCAATTGATTAATCTGGATAAAGAATGGATTCCGGCCAAAGAGGAATATTCCCTGTATATCCGTCCGTTTATGTTTTCAACTGATACAGCCTTGGGAGTCAAGCCCTCTGACACCTATAAATTTATGATTTTGCTTAGTCCGACGGGTCCCTATTATGCAGCGCCCATGAAAATTCAGGTAGAAGAAAAATATACGCGGGCAGCGCCGGGCGGGGTGGGTTTTGCAAAAAATGCCGGAAACTATGGGGGCAGCCTCAAGGCGACTTCGGTGGCTAAGGCCGCCGGATACGATCAGGTACTGTGGACCGACGCCGCGGAACACAAATGGCTGCAGGAAGTGGGAACCATGAATGTATTTTTTGTTTTTGGGAATACGGTGGTGACGCCGTCGCTCGAGGAAGGAACGATACTGGAAGGGGTTACCCGTGACAGTGTCATCCAGGTATTGCGGGAACAGGGGTTTCCGGTGGAAGAAAGAAAAATCAATATTGACGAAGTGGTGGAAGGTCACCGGAGTGGAAGATTGACTGAAATTTTCGGTTCTGGAACCGCCGCAACGATTTCCCCGCTGAAAGAATTAAGGTATAAGGATTACAGTATGCATCTGGATGTGGCGAATTATCAGGTGGCCCCGGCAGCCAAGAAAATCCTCACGGAAATTCGCGAAGGAAAACGCCCGGACACCCATGGCTGGCTGTTAAAACTATAATATCAACATTAATTTGGAGAATCCCGGGCTGGCCGTTACCTTCGCGGTCCCAAATTTCAAACAGGTTACGAATGCCTACTATACAGCAATTAGTTAGAAAAGGAAGAGAGATTATCCGCGCGAAAAGCAAATCCAGAGCGCTGGATTCCTGCCCGCAGCGCCGGGGCGTTTGTACCCGTGTTTATACGACGACGCCGAAGAAACCAAACTCTGCCCTCCGTAAGGTGGCTAAAGTGCGGTTAACCAATAAAATCGAAGTGATCGCTTATATTCCGGGCGAAGGACATAATCTCCAGGAGCACTCTATCGTACTGATTCGTGGGGGTCGTGTAAAAGATCTGCCGGGCGTACGTTACCATATCGTTCGCGGAAGCCTCGATACGGCCGGTGTGAAGGATCGTAAAAAGAGTCGTTCAAAGTACGGTACTAAGAAAGACAAGGGTGGTCCAAAAGCTGCCGCAGCCAAGGCAAAGAAATAATTTACCCAATAATTCATTCTAATTTCAAATAACACATGAGGAAGTCGCAGGCCAAAAAATTACCACTCGCACCGGATGCAAAATACAATGACATTCTGGTTACGCGTTTTGTAAACAATCTGATGTGGCAGGGTAAGAAAAATACTGCGTTCGGTCTGTTTTACGATGCGATCGACCGCGTATCCAAAACAACCAACGACAACGGATATGAAATCTGGAGAAGAGCGCTGAATAATGTGACACCTGCTGTGGAAGTCAGAAGCCGCCGTATCGGTGGTGCTACCTTTCAGATCCCGGCAGAAGTTCGTGCCGACCGTAAAATTTCCCTGAGCATTAAATGGCTGATTCGTTTCAGCAGGGAAAGAAACGGAAAGAGCATGGCCGATAAACTGGCAGGTGAAATTCTCGCTGCAAGTAAGGGAGAAGGTGGCGCTTTCAAAAAGAAAGAAGATACACACCGCATGGCGGAAGCCAACAAGGCTTTTGCCCATTTCAGAATTTGATCAACTTGTTTTTTTTATATCCCTCCTGTGCTTTGCCAGGAGGGTTTTTTTTATCAAATAATTCCAGTCGCACGGGTTCTGGTCTCCCATTTTTACGCTAAATAAATTGTACCTTTGCAAACCTAAACGGCAAATACTTTTAACTTATAAAAATGGGAGATTTAAAATTTCAAAGAAACTTCGGTATTGCGGCTCATATTGATGCCGGCAAAACAACGACCACCGAGCGCATCCTGCGTTATACCGGTATGATTCACAAGATCGGGGAAGTGCATGATGGTGCCGCCACGACCGATTGGATGGACCAGGAAAAGGAAAGAGGGATCACGATTACTTCTGCAGCGGTAAGCTGTCAGTGGAATTTCCCGACCAATAAAGGAACTGTGGATGCGAATTCTAAAAAATATTATTTTAATATCATTGATACCCCGGGTCACGTGGATTTTACCGTAGAGGTAGAAAGATCTATGCGTGTGCTCGATGGTTTGATTGCCCTGTTCTCTGCCGTAGATGGAGTAGAACCTCAGTCTGAAACTGTTTGGCGCCAGGCCAATCGTTACAAGGTTCCGCGTATCGGTTTTGTAAACAAAATGGATCGTTCCGGAGCAGATTTTCTGATGGTGGTTGCGCAGGTAAAAGAAATGCTGGGTGCCAACGCCGTTCCGCTGCAGTTGCCCATTGGTGCCGAAGATGATTTCAAGGGTGTGGTGGATTTGATTAAGATGAAAGGTATTATCTGGCATATGGAAACAGAGGGAATGACCTTCGACGAAATCCCGGTGCCTGCCGACATGATGGAAGAAGCCCTGGAGTGGAGGGCCAAACTGGTCGAAGCCGTGGCTGAATATGACGATAAACTGCTGGTGAAATTTTTTGAAGATCCAAATAGTATTTCTGAAGACGAAATGCATGAGGCGATTCGTAAAGCAACCATTGATCTGAGTATTGTACCGATGATGTGTGGTTCTTCATTCAAAAATAAAGGAGTGCAAACAGCCCTGGACGCAGTGTGCCGTTACCTGCCCTCACCCGTTGATCTGGAAGATACCCAGGGTATTGATCCCAATACCGGTGAAACCATTTATCGGAAGCCGGATGCGAAAGAACCCTTTGCGGCACTTGCTTTTAAAATTATGACGGATCCATTTGTGGGCCGCCTCGCGTTCTTCCGTTGTTATAGCGGACGGCTGGATGCCGGTTCCTATGTGCTGAATGTGCGCAGCGGTAAAAAAGAGCGTATCAGCCGCATCATGAAAATGTTTGCGAACAAACAAAACCCGATTGATTTCATTGAAGCCGGAGATATCGGCGCGGCTGTTGGATTCAAAGAGATAAAAACAGGAGATACCCTTTGTCATGAGGATTATCCGATCACACTGGAAAATATGTTCATTCCCGAACCAGTCATTGCCGTTGCGGTTGAACCGAAAACGCAGGCCGATGTAGATAAGATGGGAATGGCCATTTCGAAACTTGTGGAAGAAGATCCAACGCTTCGCGTGAACACGGATGAAGAAACCGGACAAACCATCCTGCGTGGAATGGGTGAGCTGCATCTGGAAATCATCATCGAGCGCATGCGTCGTGAATTTAAAGTTGATGTAAATCAGGGAGCGCCACAGGTTGCCTACAAAGAAGCATTCCACAATACCATCATGCACCGGGAAACTCTTAAGAAACAAACCGGTGGTCGCGGAAAGTTTGCGGATATTCAGTTTGCGATCGGACCTGCGGATGAAGAATGGCTGAAGGAAAATGAAGGCAAACATTTTCAGTTTGTTAATGATATATTCGGCGGATCGATTCCAAAAGAATTTATCCCGGCGATCTCTAAAGGATTCGAAGTATCGATGACAACCGGCGTGTTGGCAGGATACCCGATGACCAATATGAAAGTGCGTGTGTTTGACGGAAGTTATCATGATGTGGATTCTGATGCGATGAGTTTTGAAATATGTGCGCGTTCCGCTTTCCGTGAAGCGGGTCGTAAAGCAAAGCCTATCTTGCTGGAACCCATCATGAAGGTGGAAGTACTGACACCGGACCAATACATGGGAGATGTTACGGGAGATCTGAACCGTCGTCGCGGAATTCTCGAAGGAATGGACAGCCGGGCCAATCTTCAGGTGATCAAGGCCAAAGTGCCGCTGAGCGAAATGTTTGGATATGTTACCCAGCTTCGTTCACTGAGTTCGGGTCGTGCCACTTCTACAATGGAATTCTCTCATTACGCTCCTGCACCAAACAATATTGCGGAAGAAGTAATCGCTAAAATAAAAGGTAAAGGCAAAGTATCGGCCTGATTTATTTGAATTTAAATGAACCAACCTCTCCTTCCGGTTTTGCCAGAAGGGGAGGTTTTTTTTGAACGGTAATCCGGAGA
The DNA here is from genome assembly GCA_043780315.1 of Bacteroidota bacterium. GTDB lineage: Bacteria > Bacteroidota > Bacteroidia > Chitinophagales > Chitinophagaceae > Puia. Next base: position 4,790 of record JAYWCS010000108.1, read on the forward strand.
AAAATT
>JAYWCS010000109.1:0-5383 GCA_043780315.1 Bacteroidota bacterium
CCTGAAACATGACTAATAGTTTTAGCTCAAATATACTAATATATTTAGCTATTTTAGTCCCCCTATCTTAGCTTTGAGTTCGTAATACCTAATCCTAATAATTTAACATGATTCCCGGATAGGGAAGTTTTCCAAGACATCATAAAATTATCAACATGGAAAATAAGTTGATGCCGGTTAGCGTTGAAAAATAAATAAAGATCCGGACATGAACTTTAACTTTCAAAAGCTGGTGCTGGCAGGCTTGCTCGCCGTGAGTATACTGGGTTTTCGCGCGATAGATCACAGAGCCGCGAACAAGCGCTTTTTTAACCGGCATCTGGGTGGGGAGGTATATATTTTGGTCATCAAATCGACTTATGAACTGAAAGTGTACGATCAGGATGGCTGGTACAGTACTTATCCCGTTGTTTTCGGCAGTAAAACGCTGGATGATAAAATGATGGAAGGCGATCGCAAAACACCGGAGGGTACATTCCATATTACTTCGAAACGCCCCCATGAAAAATGGGATAAAATGATGCTGATTGATTTCCCGACGAAGCCCGATCTCGACAAGTTTAATGAGCGAAAGGCGAAGGGACTGATTCCCCGTAATGCAAAAATCGGCGGCGGCATCGCCATCCATGGCACCTGGCCGCACGATGATATGGCAGTTGATTTATTTCAAAACTGGACCAACGGCTGTATCGCGTTAAAAAACGAGGACGTGGATGAATTATACGATATGCTTCCGATCGGCACGCGGGTTACGATTGTAAAAGAAGCTCAACCTTAATAGTATCGCTAAGGCGACCTTAAATTCTACCGCGTTTTATTTCTTCCACGACGCCCGGATCAAGCAGCGTGCTCGTATCGCCCAGACTATCGAGTTCGCCTTCTGCTATTTTACGCAGGATACGACGCATGATCTTACCACTGCGTGTTTTAGGGAGTCCGGACACAAACTGAATCTTATCAGGTTTCGCAATCGCGCCAATGATCTGTGTTACTTTTTGTAATATGCCCGCTTTATCTTCTGCCGATGTGTTCGTCGCACGCTGCAGGATCACAAAAGCATAAATACCCTGCCCCTTGATATCATGCGGATAGCCTACCACCGCACTTTCCACCACCTCTCCATGCATATTGATTGCATTCTCTACTTCGGCCGTACCGATGCGATGACCACTTACGTTCAGCACGTCATCCACCCGGCCCGTGATCCGATAATTTCCTTCAGCATCACGCAGCGCCCCATCTCCCGTAAAATATAAATCCGGATAGGCGGCGAAATAATTCAGGCGGCATCTTTCACGATCCCCGTAGGTGGTGCGAATGATCGATGGCCACGGAAAGCGAATGCACAGATTGCCCGATATCGGATCTCCTTGTGCACCCGGATGAAAAACGCCATCTCTTCCAGCATCGGAACCGGGCAATACCGTGCCTTTGTCGTCCACCAGTAACGGAATCACGCCCGGTAGCGGCAAGGTTGCATAGGATGCTTTTCCTTTGCTGATACCTGCCAGATTCGATATCATAATTCCACCCGTTTCTGTTTGCCACCAGGTATCGACGATGGGGCATTCGCGCTTGCCGATATATTCATCGTACCAATGCCAGGCTTCTTCATTTATGGGTTCTCCAACGGTGCCGAGTACCCGAAGTGACTGCAGACTTTTATTTTTCAAAGGCTCCAGACCGAAGACCATCAGACTGCGGATGGCTGTCGGCGCAGTATAAAAAATATTCACCTGGTGTTTGTCGATGATATCCCAGAAGCGCCCGGCATCCGGATAAGTCGGGATACCTTCAAACATCAGTGTCGTGGCGCCGGCGCAAAGTGGCCCGTAGAGCATATAACTATGTCCGGTGATCCAGCCCACATCGGCGGTACAGAAATAGACTTCGCCGGGTTTGTATTGAAACACATTCACAAAACTATACGTCGTATAAATCATATACCCCGCGCAGGTATGTACCACTCCTTTAGGTTTTCCGGTAGAACCGGAAGTATATAAAATGAAGAGCATGTCTTCGGCATCCATCGATTCGGCTGCGGAATGGTCACTGTTTATTTTTTTCAATTCATCCTGCCACCACACATCTCTTCCGGGTACCATGTTCACTTCACTACCGAGATGTTTGTACACAATGACTTTTTTAATAAACGCCGTTTTTTGCAACGCCTCGTCGATGGTCGATTTCAGTTGAATGGCTTTTGCCCCCCGGTAGCCTCCGTCGGCGGTGAGAACGATTTTACATTTCGCATCTTCGATCCGGTCCGCAATACTCTGGGCAGAAAATCCGCCAAATACGACGGAATGAATGGCGCCGATCCGCGCGCAGGCCAGCACAGCAACGGCGAGTTCGGGCACCATGGGCATATAAATACAAACCCGGTCGCCTTTTTGAACGCCGTTATTTTTTAACACCTGCGCAAAACGACATACCGCCGTGTAGAGTTCCTGATAGCTGAGGATGCGGATCGGTTGACTCGGATCGTTGGGTTCCCAGATGATGGCCGGCTGATGGGCCTTATCTGCCAGATGACGGTCCAGACAGTTTTCGGTAATATTCAATTTCGCCCCCTCAAACCAACGCAGGCGCGGTTCTTTGAAATTCCAATCGAGCACATGGTCCCATTTCTTTTTCCAGGTAAAATGTTCTGCCACGCTGCTCCAGAATTTCTCCGGTGCTTCAATACTGTTTTTATATTGTTCCAAATAATCGTCAAAACTCTTTATCTGATAGGGAAAACTCATAATGGTAGCTGGGATTTGAGCTCTAAATTTAGTGAGTATTTTTTTATACCTTATGCTCAAATAACGATTGCTGCATGAAAATTAATTCTTTCCTCCTCCGTTGTACGCTCATTGCGGCACTTGGCGGATTTTTATTTGGTTTCGAAACGGCCGTTATTTCGGGCGCCGAAAAAACCATTCAGACGCTCTGGTCGCTCAGCGATTTTCTACTCGGTTTTACAGTCGCTGCCAGTTTGATCGGGACTGTTATTGGATCGATGATTGCGGGTAAACCCGCCCAGCAATACGGCCGTAAAAAAGTATTGTTCGTGATCGCCCTGATGTATCTCTTGTCTGCGGTTGGATGTTCACTAACTCCTTCCTGGATATTATTTATCATATTCCGGATCATCGGTGGTGTTGCGGTGGGTGCTTCTTCGGTGGTCGGACCGATGTATATTTCAGAAATTTCCCCTGCCGCTGTGCGAGGCCGGCTAACCGGCATGTTTCAGTTAAATATTGTGATCGGAATTTTGGTGGCCTTTCTGACCAACTTTGGTTTCCAGCAAATCGGCGTCGATTCCTGGCGTTGGATGGTGGGCATCATGATTATCCCCGCCGGTCTTTTCGCGCTCTTGCTCCGGATTATTCCGGAGAGCCCGCGCTGGCTGATCTTACATAACCGGGACGAAGAAGCGGCGGATATTTTTGCCCGTACCGGAGAACCCAACCCACGGGCCATCATCACCGAAGAACATGCCCTATTGTCGGCAGATAATAAACGTAATCAGCCTGCGCCGGAAGAAAACTTATTCAGTGGGAAATTCCGCAAGCCGATTTTATATGCGGTGTTGTTGGCAATGTTCAATCAGCTGTCGGGTATCAATGCCATCTTATATTATGCGCCCCGCATCTTTGAAATGGCCGGATTTAGTAAGCATGCCTCTTTTTTACAACCTGTATATATTGGATTCGCCAACCTGCTGTTTACGTTTGTGGGCATGTCCATCATCGATAAGGTCGGAAGAAAAACACTACTGATTACCGGCGCCATTGGAACCGCCATCTTTCTTGCCCTCACGGCTTTTACCTTCCATCCGGGCGCTACCGGCAGCGAAAATCATTTTGTAATAGTTTATCTGATTGGATTTATAGCCTTTTTCGCGCTCTCCCAGGGCGCGGTGATCTGGGTATTCATCTCAGAGATATTCCCGAATTCCGTTCGTTCCCAGGGCAGTTCACTCGGCAGCTTCACCCATTGGATCATGGCGGCAATCATCGCCTGGATTTTTCCGATCATCGTGCATGGAAGTCCCGATGGCGGCTTCTATTCATTTATTTTCTTCAGTATCATGATGCTGGTCTCCCTGATTTTTATCTGGCGCGTTATGCCCGAAACGAAAGGACGCACGCTGGAGGAAATTCAGAAAGACCTGGGCATTGTTTAGGGTTGATTGGTTGATTGGTTGACGGTATTAGGTTGACGGTTGACGGTATTAGGTTGACGGTTGACGGTTTTTGGTTTATGGTTGACGGTTGATTGGTTGACGGTATTCGGTTGATGGTTGACGGTATTAGGTTGACGGTATTAGGTTTATGGTTGACGGTTGATTAGGTTGACGGTTTTTGGTTGACGGTTTATGGTTTATGGTTTATTGGTTGACGGTTGATTGGTTGATGGTTGACGGTTGTTCTCGGCTTTGCCGGAGAATGGTTGATGGTATTAGGTTGACGGTTTATGGTTCGTTGAGTTTTCGTAAATTTACAATTCATTCAAAATTGGCTGTTCGAAGTTTTTGTATTTCCGCCAACCAAATACCGTCAACCTAATACCATCAACCGTCAACCTAATACCGTCAACCTAATCAACCGTCAACCAAAACCCAACATGTCTATTGAGGTAAAAGATTTATCCCGTTTTTATGGTGAACAAAAAGCGATCGACCAGATTTCATTTTCGGTGAAACAGGGAGAGATTGTGGGATTTCTGGGTCCCAACGGAGCCGGTAAATCCACCACCATGAAAATTCTGACCGGTTGCCTGAAACCTTCCGGGGGACAGGCTTTCCTGCAGGGTATCGATGTGAACGCAGAACCGGTTCAGACAAAAAAAATAACCGGCTACCTCCCTGAATCCAATCCCCTTTATGGCGACATGTACATCCGCGAATACCTTTCTTTTATCGCCGATATTCATCAGCTGAATTCAAAGAAGAAAAAAGTGGCGGAAACCATCGCCCAGGTCGGACTACAACCGGAAGCAGGCAAAAAAATTTCCCAACTTTCCAAAGGATATAAACAGCGGGTCGGATTGGCCGCGGCGCTCATCCATGAACCTGAAGTGCTGATTTTGGATGAACCTACCACCGGTCTTGATCCCAATCAGATCGTCGAGATCCGCGACGTGATCAAGGGCTATGGTAAAAACCGGACCGTTCTTTTTTCATCCCATATTTTGCAGGAAGTGGAAGCCATCTGCGACCGCGTAATCATCATTCAACAGGGAAAAATCATCGCCGATAGCAATCTGAACACCCTTCGCCAGGAACAGAAGGGAAAATTTATTAAAGTGATTTTGAAGGAAAGTGTAACAGCCAGCGACTGGCAGGGGCTGGACCAGCTGCGGGGGATACGAAAAACCAGCGACTATGAATGGG
>JAYWCS010000110.1:0-6905 GCA_043780315.1 Bacteroidota bacterium
TAAATATAAAATGCGGATTCATCTGCGAACGCAACGCGAGCATCTCCGTTTCAGCCAGTTTTTGTTTCAACTCTGCGGCCCCTCGGATATTCCGGATTCTTCTTCTCACCAGCCACATCGTACTCAATCCGATCAATAAAAACGTCAGCATCCAAAACCCAGCTGTTTGCCAGAAGGCTGGCCGAATAACGATCCAGGTCGATTCATTTACCGGTCCCCATTTTCCGGATTCTACTTTTGCCCGCACTAAAAAATGATAACTCCCCGGGGGTAGGTTCGAATAGTTGGTGGTATTCGCTTCCCGGCTCAGCGTCCATTCCTTATCGAGGCCATTCATCTTATAAGAATACAGCAGACCCGCATTACCGCTGTAATGAATACTCGTAAAACGAATGCTGATATTTTTCTGATTATAATCCAGGCGGATCACCGATTGATTATTGATGTGCAGCGTATTGTTTACGAGGATATCGTCGATGTAGGTAAGCAGACTGTCTTCGACCGGCTTATCCCATAACTTTTCGTTCGCCACGAGAATACGGTCGTTCAATCCATAAATCAATTGATTGTTCAACGTATCAAAATACTGTGCAAACCCAAATCCCCAGTTGATGCTGCCGTCATTCACGATGAGCGTGCGGATTTCATTGGTACCCGTGTTGTAATAGTTGATACCCGAGGCGGTCGAAATAAATAAGTTGTCCTGTTTATCCCTGGTAATAGAAAATATATTGTCCGAAAGGAGTCCGTCTGTTCTGCCGATCCGGCGAACGCTATCGGTATGATAGTCGTACCGTAAAAGGCCGAGTCCGTAGGCGTTTGCGGCCCAGATGATACTGTCCACCACACAAAAACCGTTCAATTCTTTTCCCGCAAAAAACTTGGCGGTGCGGCCCGCTTTCGGATAAGTGTTCCAGACACCGGTAGCCGGATCATAGGCCGTCATCTCGCCACTCGCCTTAGATGAGACCATCCATATTTTTCCGTATTTGTCTTCTGTTATCCGCGTGATGAGGTGGATCGCATTAAAAACTTTTTTGCCATTCACCACATATTCTGGAAAGTACGAAAATTCGCCGGTTGTTTTATTGTAAAAGCTTAATGCCGTCGGTGCTTTATACGAACTCCAGACATTCTCTTTGCTATCCATAAAAACCGAGGCTACATTGAGTTGGTTTGTGTATGACGGAAATCGGTCACAGCGACGGAATGTTTTCGCGGAATGATCAAAAAGGTAAAACCCGGTAAAAGTTGCCACGAGAACATTTTTTGCGTCATATTGCGTAATCCGCGTGATATAGGATGGCTTATGCATGGCATCATACAGGGTATAACGTGTTAATTTAAAATGTTGCAGATCCACTTCTACCAGTCCTTCATCGCCATAAGCCAGATAGACCTTATTTTTATTGGTCTGCAATATGCCGGTGCAGGTACCTGCGTAATTCTGAATTTTATACGGCAGGGGAATCTGGCGCACGAGCGACGACTGCTGGGAAATCTTGAATAGTCCTTTCGATTCGGTTCCGATCCAGATATTTTCCTGGTCATTGAGCAGCGTATAACTATCGATAAAGGACGTTCCGGGATCGTGTAGGTCAGCGAAAATATTCTCATACTGCATCGTTCGGGGATCCAGACTATACACACCCTGTGTACCACAACAGATCAGTCGGTCATTTTTACGGGTGATGGCGTTGATCGTATTGACTTCCCCGTAACCCACGGAATGGAAATTCTGATAGGATATTTTTCCGGTTTTTATATTATGTTTCTCTAATCCTTCTCCCCAATGGGATAGGAAAACTTCTTGCTCGTCTTCATCATAATAGAAACTGCGCACCGGTTTCAGTTTCAAAAAGGTATAATGCAACGGATTGTTTTTGCTTGAATATACCTGCCGGTTCGCTTCATCCAGAATGCACACTCCCGAATTATCGGAGGGCATCCAGATGCGCCCCTGCCGGTCCTGCATCCAATGCTCATTGTAAATAATAATTCCTTTAAGGGAACGCCCCCAGTAAGTATCCGTTAACCGGTATAAAAATTGAAGATCTTTTGTGAATACATCTATTTCACCGGAATAATTGATAAAGACCCGACCCTGCCGATCCTGAAAAAAGCTCCTGATATAAATGCCCGACCCCTTTTTTAAATCGGGCACCGTCATTTTCTCGTTTTCAAAATGATTGGTGAGCGTATTAAATACCGATACGCCGTTATTAGTGGCGATTAACAACCGACCCGGCTGGTAAGGCAGGATGTCGTATATATTGTTTCCGGCCAGGGTAGAAAAATCGTTGTCATCGCTGAAATAATTGACGAATTGATTGCCATCAAAACGGTTCAATCCTTCGCCGGTTCCGATCCACAAAAAACCCCGGCCATCCTTTACAATGGAAGTGACCGTATTATTGCTCATGCCCTCTTTGCGGGTATAAATGGTTCGACTTTCGGAAGGGATTTGTGCAAAACACGTTACCGGAAACAGATACAGCAATATGATTTTCGCAAACCTCATTGGCCAATTTACGGGTTATTGGGTCATTCTGTAAATACGATGGCTGCCCCCATCGGCGACATACAAAACACCTTGCACATCCACCGTGATGCCGGTAGGAGCAACGAAATTAGCCGGTCCGCTCCCATCGGCAAAAACCGGATTGAGCGTAGTCACTACACCCGTTGCACTGATCCTGCGGATATGTGGGTTTCCGAGATCAGCCACGAAGAAATTTCCCTGCGCATCGGCGGCGATACCTACCGGAAATTGAAATTGCGCCGCGGTACCCGTTCCATCGGCATTGCCCGCGCTGCCACCGGCAAAGGTAGACGCAACGCCTGAAGGACTTATTTTACGTATCGCATGATTTTGTGCGTCGGCTACATAAATGTTTCCATTGGGAGCCAAGGTAACGCCATAGGGCCTGTTGAATAGCGCGTTCGCTCCCGTGCCGTCCTGAAATCCCTGCGCAGCGCCTGCCAGACTAAATAAATTATTATTAATGATTTCCACCAGCCGGTTATTATTTTGATCTGCCACGTAGGCCAGGTTATGATTGTTCATCGCGATGCCGGAAGGAAGATAGAGATATATTATACTCCCATTGCCGGCAAAAGTGGCTACCGACCCGCCGGATATCGAACGGATGCGATTGTTGTTCAGATCGGCTACATAGACAACGCCATTTTCGTCAACGGCGACTCCAGTCGGTTGATCGAAATACGCGTCGGCCGCGCCTCCGTCCCGAAATCCCGCATCACTGCCTGCATAATTTGTCACGGTTCCGCCGGCCGTGCTGATATTCGTTATTTTCCGTATCCGGTTATTTAGCTGATCGGCCACATACAGGTCCCCCGAAGCATTCAACACCAGACCGACGGGCGTATTGAATTGCGCGGCGCTACCGTATCCATCTGAAAAACCCTGACTGCTGCCAGCGAGCAATGTCACTTTTCCGGAAAGCACGCCGAGATAAGAGAGTGGATAGCTGTCACTTACGCTAGCGCCGACCTGCACACTCATGTTTACCTCGGGCTGAGCATTTAATTCCGGATAAGCGGGCATAATGGCTTTTATTTCGGTATTCGTCCACTCTATAAAATTGGGTTGCGCCAGCTGCACGTTATTATATAACATATTGAAACCGGAAGGCAGCGTAACCCCGTCTCCGAAGAAATTTCCTTTTACGGTCAGCGTATCGCCGACGCCAAATTTATACTCCCCGTTGCCAGAGAACATATCGGTGACCCTGGGTCTACACTGCACAGAAAAAAGATTACTGGGCACGTTGTTATAGGTAACGAGAAACTTGGCATAGTTCACCGTTGCATTGGCTTCGATCAACGCGTCGTGATTAAGCAGAATACGATTCGGATGCGCCGCCTCGTAATTATTCGTTCCCGTCCTGGTGACCTCCGTAATCGGAATATTTATACCTGCTACCTGCACCTTAATCACATCGTCTGTTGCAGGCAAGGCCGCAACGGTCAGCACAAAACCCGATCCATCCTGCCATCCATAAACGCCTGCTGTTATTACTGGAATATTTCCTGCCATACTCAGGAAAGTAAATACCGGACCCTCGGCTGATTTGCCATTTACACTCACCTCCACTTTACCTGTACCGGTACTGTCAATCAACGTTGCGAGCAATACCGTACTGGTCGAAGGGGGATCCACGCGCAGTAAAACACCATTGATACGAATGGTATCCAGTGTGGTATTGGTCGAAAATCCACTACCCCAGATTCTGATCTGCGTGCCCACAAATCCTGCAGAGGGCGAGAGACTGTCAATCACCGGATGATCTGGCGGCTCATTGAATGGATTCAATTTCGCACAACCGTTCATAAAGACAACGACCGACAGGCAACAGCAGATTAAAATATATTTCATACTATTTTCTTGAGATGTTTTTACTTCCGCCGAATACTTTTTTCTCCGCTTTTACTGCTCTCTGTATTTTCCTTCTGCAACGTAACAGCATAGGCATATAATTGGTCTTTCACGACTTGTTTATCCGTGTACAGCGTCTGACTCATCGGCAACTCTCCTATTTTCTGATATTTTTTCTCACTGACGTTTCTTCGATATAAATTATATCGGAAACCTTCAGTAGCTAAGACCATCTCCGGCACCCTGATTTCGATCCCGGCATTTGCGTTCCGGAGAAAAAAATCAGCCGGTGGATATAACGGAAATGCACCAGCGCTTTGTCCCCCGCTGAGATTCACCTCCGCCAGGGTCGACAAAATACTAACATGGCTCCATGCGTCTACGGAGCTGCAACCGTATTCATAAGTACCCGATCCAAGCGCGCTGCTGTCAATGAAATAAGTTCCCGTCAGCGCTGTTTTGCCTAACGCAACAAAATAAGTTTCGCCTTTTTTTCTTCTGTATAACATATAGCCGATTACGTTTGGATCGCTCAGCGATACATCGTTCCAGCTCAGCCGCACACCCTGCACACTGCCACGCGCCTGCAGTCCGCCTGGTGCCTGAATCAGTTTTGAAACCGGCGATTGTATCGCGACCGGCGCCGAAGTATCGCCCCATTTGCTGTCCATATTTAATGCTGTCACTGAATACAAATAGGTGATACCAGCATCCAGTCCTTTGAGTGAATCAACGAACGCCGTATCTTTTATGGGTGCCGAAATCACTTTCATATTTCCAGCGGAAGTACCCCGCAGAACATAATAGGCGAACAGATCCAGCTCCGCATTCGGCAGCCAACTCAACCGGATATTGGCTGCTGGCGTGATGGTCATATGCAGCCCCTGCGGCGCTTGTATATTCATGCGGTATTTTTTTGTTCTTACATTGACGAGTGCCGGAGTAAAATGGCCGCGTTGCGGAAGATCGTAGAGCAAGGGACGCAGCTGATAGTAATAAACATTGCCACTGATCACGCGGCGGTCAGTATAGCGGGTAACAGTAACCGCTAAGGTATCCACTACTGTATATTGTCCGGTTGCGGAACGCGATTTCAACACTTCGATCCCACTGCACCAGGCCTTTGCCGGCAGACTGTCCCAGGTGAGCCATACGCCGCCCAGTGTATCGATGGCCTGCAGGTGACCGATCGATAAGGTATTCGAAAATTTGAGTGATAACAGATGCACCGTATCCGACGCTTGTCCCTGATTACCCGCGATATCTTCCGGGCGTACGTAGAGAATCACGCGGCTGCCGGGCGTCGTGGGATTGCTATAGCTGATAAAAAAAGTATCCCTTCGCTGATAGATCAGCTGACGCTGCGAAGTCGCGATCGGACGATCGGAGCCGGTTCCGGCATTGGAATAAACCGTTGCATACGCGGCTTTTTCTTTCAATGCGTACCATGTAACCAGCAGGATACTGTCGGTGATCAGTGTCTTGTATTTTTTAAAGATGGGCAGTGCGTGATATTTTATATCGGCCAGACTGATCTGATAAATCGATTGCACATTTGCGTTCACACTGCTTTCCAGCCGGTAACTCACCGCCGGATCGGGGTTCTTTATTTTCGTATCGATATATAATATTCCCAGCGCCGTCATCACCGTCGGAGATGTCATGTACAATCCCAGCGTATCAAATCGTCCGGCTCTTACCAATGCATACAACGACTGCAGTGAACCGATTTTCTTCTGTTGCAGAATGTCTTTCAGCAGATTCGGTCCGAGCCTTTTCTCGAATTCGGCCGCTGATGACGGAAAAGTAAGAGTCGCGATTTTTTTAAAGCCGGCTCCTTTTTTATCTTCGCGGAAAATCAGATAAGCCTGATTTTCCAAGGGTTTGTCTGACCGCTTCGTTTTATCGCTGGCAAAAATAAAAACGCCATTGGGGCCCGATACCACTGGCGAGCCTGAGACGCCCTGGTTGGACTGCTGGGCCGTTGCCGAATTGCAAATAAAAAAAAAGACGATTGCTGCAAATTTCCTGGACATATCGTTTATTATTAAAAGCAGGTCGTGGTATTGCCACCGGCCCTTGCGTTAAAATCCAATCCATTGTGTTCATCAAATGTCAGATCGACGGTTGCATTTCCACAAATCTTAAAAGCACCTCCGAAGCATCCATCGGTGATCGTTGAAATTTCATTGCAGCCCGGATCGCAGTCACCGATTCCGATGCCGGCCCCCAAACTCGCTGTACCTGTTGCGGATGCTTTAAAATTCCATCCCAGTGTATTATTTCGACCACCCTCCACGTGGATACACGTGCCCACGCTAATATTCACGCAGGCTACTTTAGCTACGCAGGCTTCTATTCCCATTTCAAATCCACCACCGAAACTCAGCCGGTATGCATTCTCGTCGAAATTCAATAGCAGGCTCGCGTTGTACCCATAAGCAAACCATAGTTTAGCACTGGCCACGAATAAATCAAATCCCATCGCTTTGTTTGCGTCCACTCC
>JAYWCS010000111.1:0-9993 GCA_043780315.1 Bacteroidota bacterium
TTATGATTGCTATCCTCCTCAACCCGGTCATTTTACTTTTATGCCGTATCCGCATACCCAGACTGCTGGCTATTCTGCTGGCACTCATCATCACGATGCTGATCGTCGTAACTATTTTTTATTTTTTCGTTATGCAGATTTCGCTTTTCAGTGATTCTTTCCCACAGTTCAAACAAAAGTTTTTGACTTTGTTTAATCAGTTGGAACGTTGGGTATCCGGTACGTTCAACGTGCCAAAATGGAAAGTAGATGCCTGGGTAACAAAAACACAGAAAGAGGGTATTGCCAATGGTTCCAGTGTGATCAGCAGCACGCTGAGTACTGTCGGCGGTATGTTCATGACATTTGTAATTTTGCCGGTTTATGTTTTCATGATTATTTATTATAAACCTTTATTGCTTGAATTCATCTCCCGGCTTTTTCCGAAAGAACATCACGGAGTCGTGTTGGAAGTACTCACCGAAACAAAAGGACTGATACAAAGCTATCTGATTGGATTGCTGATTGAAGCTACTCTGGTAGCGACACTGAATTCTCTGGCACTCTGGATACTGGGCATCCAATATGCCATTCTGATCGGCGTGATTGGGGCGTTGCTGAATGTTATTCCTTACATCGGTGGGGTGGTTGCCGTGGCCATTCCGATGTTGCTCGCCCTGGCCACTAAACAACCGGTGGACGCCTTGTATGTACTCATCGCTTATCTGGTGGTGCAGTTTATCGACAATAATTTGTTTGTTCCCAAAATTGTTGCATCCAAGGTGAAGATCAATGCACTGGTATCCATCGTCGTGGTATTGGTCGGAAATGCTTTATGGGGCGTTCCTGGCATGTTTCTCTCCATTCCCTTAACGGCTATCATTAAAGTTGTCTGCGACCGGATCGGGCCACTGAAGCCATTTGGATTTTTGCTGGGAGATAACCAGCCCGACATTACACAGGAAATATTCGTCGTTAAAAGATACAAACGGGAGGCCGTCGCCAAAAAAGTAAAAGCGGCAGAATAAATGCATAGATCAATACATATTATTCTTACATTTAGAATCGCCACCCGAAGATTAAAACGAAGGCATGAAACTATCAAAGATTGTTGCTGTTTGCTCACTCGTCAGTTATTTTTCATTCTCTGCTTGTGCGCCGGAGCCCGATAAAGTAAAGGAAATTACGGTTGTGGAGAATGGCTCAAAATCCTTTTATGGGATCGTTGGAACCGATTCGGTTTTCAGTTATACGTTGAAAAATAGCCAGGGGTTAAAAGCGGTGATCAGTAATTACGGTTGCACCCTGCTGGAATTGTGGACACCCGATAAAAACGGGAAAACAGGCGATGTGATCCTGGGCTATGATTCTCTTTCCGGATACCTGCAAAAAACAAATCCATATTTTGGCGCGGTCGTGGGCAGGTACGCCAACCGCATCGGCAAAGCGGCCTTTACCATCGATGGCAAGCAATATACACTGGCTGCCAATAACGGTCCCAATGCGTTACACGGAGGTTTGAAAGGTTTCGATAAAGTATTATGGACGGTCAATCAGGTCAACGATTCGAGTCTTGCGCTGTCCTATACCAGTGCAGATGGGGAAGAAGGTTTTCCCGGAACGATGACTGCAAAAGTCGTTTATACCTTTACGGCGGGCAATGGATTAAAAATTGACTACACGGCACTCAGCGATAAAAAAACGCCGGTGAACCTGACTAATCATGCGTATTTTAATTTATCAGCCGGCAGAGATTCAACGATTCTCGAACAGGAACTGATGCTAAATGCTTCGAGCTATACGCCGGTGAACGAAACCCTGATACCGACGGGAGTCTTGGCGCCGGTAAAAAATACGCCGATGGATTTTCTGAAAGAAAAAAAAATCGGCAAAGATATCGCGCAGGTAGCAGGCGGAGGTTTCGATCATAATTTCATTATCATAAGAAAAGATTCGGGAATGAATAAGGCAGCCGCCGCGTACGACCCGGGTTCCGGAAGGCTGATGGAAGTCTTTACCACTCAGCCCGGTGTTCAATTTTATACCGGTAACTTTTTAGATGGAACCTTAACGGGCCGGGATGGAAAAAAGATTCCGCGACATGGTGCTTTTTGTCTGGAAACACAGCATTACCCCGACTCGCCCAATCAACCTTCGTTTCCCAATGTGATTTTGGCACCCGGACAAACCTATCACGAGACAACGATCTACCGTTTTTCAATTCTTAAAACTGCTTCACTACGATAATCAAACGGCCATGAAAAAAATATTTTTTATTATTCTGACATTTATTTTCTATACTCAAATCATGGCACAGTCTTCGCCGGCTGTCTGGTCCAAAGCACGGGCCCGGCAATGGTACGCCAAACAGGGTTGGTTAAGAGGCTGTGATTTTATTCCCAGTTCAGCCATCAACCAATTGGAAATGTGGCAGGCGGAAAGTTTTGATACCGCAACGATTGCCCGGGAACTGGGCTATGCGCAATCGATAGGTCTCAACTGTATGCGTGTTTTCCTGCATCATGCGGCCTGGGAAGCGGATCGTGAGGGATTTAAAAACCGTATGAGTGCATACCTGAAGATTGCGCATTCAAAGCATATCAAAACGATGTTTGTTTTTTTTGATGATTGCTGGAACGAATCATATCATACCGGAAAACAACCGGCGCCTAAACCGGGTATACATAACTCCGGCTGGTTACGGGATCCCGGAAAATTATTATACGATGACCCTGCACTAATGTCGCCGCTCGAGGCTTATGTAAAAGATGTACTCAGTTATTTTAAAAATGATAAACGCATCCTGTTATGGGACTTATACAATGAACCGGGGAATTCGAATTATGGAAATAAGAGTTTGCCGCTGGTAAAAAAAATCTTTCAATGGTCAAGGGCCGTAAATCCTGCACAGCCTATATCTATGGGCGTCTGGAGTGACGAGTTCGGAGAATTAAATCAGTTCATTTTGGCAGAATCCGATATTATTACCTACCATAATTATGATTCCGCAAAGGAACACCAGATTGCGATCGATACATTAAAAAAACAGGGCCGGCCGTTGATCTGCACCGAATATATGGCTCGTTTGCACAACAGCACTTTTTTTAATATTATGCCGTTGCTGAAAAAAAACAACGTCGGGGCGATTAACTGGGGACTGGTGACGGGTAAAACGAACACTATGTATGCCTGGGATACGCCCATGCCGGACGGTGCAGAACCCAAGGTCTGGTTTCATGATATTTTCAGACCGGATGGAACACCTTACAGCCAGCGGGAAGTGGATTTTATTAAAATGCTGACGGGTGTTAAATCGACCAGCCCAAAGTCGCCAGCTGTTGCTTTGTTGACTCATAGTCCCGGTGAATAATTCCTTGTATGCCGAGGGTATCTGCTACCTGTACAAACATCGGACGGTCCTCCAGATAAATCACCTGTTCGGGCGCCACCTGTGCGATGTCGAGAGCTATCTTAAAAATGTCGGCATCAGGCTTGCGCAGGTGCACAAAACAGGAGCTGATAAAAAAATCCACAAATTCATTCAGCTTAAAGGTATTAATCCGGTAAGTATTTAATTCTCTTCCTTCGTTACTCACTACGGCTATTTTAATGCCGTATTTTTCTTTGATGCCACGAACGAGTGCCAGCATTTCCGGATAGGGTTGGGACTGTTCAAACATGAATTGGCGAAAATCTTCCGGAGTAAAATTTCTTTTAGTATAGAATACAAGGCGTTTCAAATATTCTTCCAAGGAAATCTTACCCGACTCGTACGTGTCGAAGGTCAGGTGATGACGTTCTTCTGTTTCTGCCGGATCGAGATTGAAATGTTCGATGGCTTTTTTTCTTCCGTTATGATCCCATCCGTTGGTCAGCATAACGCCGCCGATATCGGTAAAAATAGTAGTCGGTGTATTTTTCATTTTATGCTACGGTAATTTGTTTTTCCATGTATACATCCTGTATACTATTTAACAGTTTCAATCCTTCGGCAAAGGGACGCTGAAATGCTTTTCTTCCGGAAATCATTCCGGTGCCGCCCGCCCGTTTATTAATCACGGCTGTTCGCACGGCTTCCATCAGGTCTTTTTCCCCATCCGAAGCACCACCGGAATTGATGAGACCTGCGCGGCCCGAATAACCATTCAGCACCTGGTAACGACACAGATCGATTGGATGATCGGTGGCCAGATCGGTATACATTTTTTCATCCAGTTTTCCATAATGACTATTACCCATATTCAGTGCTTTGTATCCGCCGTTGAGTTCCGGAAGTTTTTGTTTGATGATATCGGCCTGAATAGTTACGCCGAGGTGGTTGGCTTGTCCGGTGAGGTCGGCAGAAACATGGTAATCCTTGCCATCCACGATGAACGCATTGTTTCTCAGATAACACCAGAGGATGGTTGCCATCCCTAAACGGTGAGCCTCATCAAAAGCCTTTGCGATTTCGGTGATCTGGCGGTCGGCTCCTTCCGAGCCAAAATAAATAGTGGCGCCTACTGCCGCGGCACCCATATTCCAGGCGTCTTTTATGGTACCAAAAAGTATTTCATCGAATTTGTTCGGATAGGTTAATAATTCGTTGTGATTGATTTTGACAATGAACGGAATCCGGTGGGCATATTTCCGGGCCACCATTCCAAGTACGCCGAATGTACTGGCCACCGCGTTGCAACCGCCTTCCACCGCGAGTTTTACGATATTTTCAGGGTCGAAGTACAATGGATTTTTTGCGAAAGAAGCCCCGGCACTGTGTTCCACTCCCTGATCAACGGGCAGGATCGATAAATAACCGGTGCCAGCCAATCGTCCGCCACTATAGAGTTGTTGCAGGCTACGCAGGGTCTGAAGATTTCTGTTTGAAACCGAAAGAACTTCATCGATGAAATTTGGGGAGGGCAGATGCAATGTTTCTTTCGGAACTTTTGTACAGGTATGGGAAAAAAGGCTTTCATTTTCTTTTCCCAGCAGATCGGTGATTTGTTGATAATTCATATAAATAACAGTGGCATTAAAATTAAGATTAATGAAATGAATGGCATCTTCTTTTTGAAACAAACCGGGCATTGAGTTGTTAAAAAACGAAAAGCAATTCCATGTTACGGATCAGTATCCTCGACCAGTCACTCGTTCCCAAAGGCTCAACGGCAGCCCAGGCGATAGATAATACCATCCAGCTCGCGAAGATCGCAGAAGCCGAAGGGTTTTATCGATTCTGGATTTCGGAACATCATAACTCGACGATGATTGCGGGATCTGCTCCGGAATTGCTTATGGTACGACTGGCCAGCGAAACGCACCGTATGCGAATCGGATCGGGGGGTATCATGCTGCCCAATCACAGTGCGCTGAAAGTCGCAGAAAATTTTCGTTTACTCGAAACCATGTATCCCGGCCGGATCGACCTGGGTATGGGCCGGGCGCCCGGAGGCGATCAGATAACGGCGCGCTTACTGAATCCATCCAATCAATTCTCAGAGGAGTCCTATTTGCAACAGCTTACGGCCCTACAATCTTTTTTTCATGATGAGGCCGAAACGCAGTACGGTCCGATATTGGCGGTTCCTCAGTCGCCGACCGTACCCGAACCCTGGATACTCAGCTCAAGTGGCGGGAGTGCCGTAATCGCCGCCAAATTCGGTATGGGGCTGGCGGTTGCGCGATTCATCAATGGGTTTGCCGATCGCAGAATGGTGGACAGTTATAAAAAATCATTTAGCCCTTCCCGCGAAATGGCTGAGCCACAGGTATTGCTGGCTATTTCCGTTTTATGTGCAGATACAGAAGAAAAAGCCCGTCAGCTCCGCAAGCTGGCTGATTATACTTTATTACAATTTGAAAAAGGAAATTTCCGCGAAATGATTCGCTATGAAGACCTTAGTGACTATGTTTTCTCCCATGCACAATTGGACCGCATTCAATATAATCGCGGACGCATTGTTTCAGGTACACCCGAACAGGTTCTAAAAGAATTAACGACACTGTCGCAAGAAATGGGCGTGGATGAAATCATGGCCACCTGCATGACACACTCCCAGAAAGACCGCATCCGTTCTTTTGAATTAATTGCCGAAGTTTTCGAATTATCTAAGCCTTTCCTTGCCGAAATGTGATTTCCTAAGCGAGTCGCGATCTGCTAAAATATTTATTCAGGTTGATCAGCAATACGCTGAACAGAATCACAATGAGGCCGGCAATTTGTATCGCATTTACTTGTTCCGCAGCCAGCGATACGCCGAGTAAAACAGCGACCACCGGATTGACATAGGCGTAGGTACTTACTTCGGCCGGGGACCGCACTTCCATCAGCCAGACATAACAGCTATAGGCAACGATGGAACCAAAAATAATCAGATATGAAACCGCCAACCAGGCCTCCCGGGAAACGTTTGCAAAATGAAACGTTTTGTATTCACCCGTAAAACCGGCGCCGATTAAAAAATAAAAACCTGCGAAAAACATTTGCCATGTCGTATTGACGGTCGCCGGCGATTGTTTCTTGTTGTATTTTACAAAGAGTGAACCCAGCACCCAGCAAACCGATCCAAAGAGAAGCGCCAGCAGTGCCACTCGCTCGTATTGATTGCGACCCGACTTATAAGAAGCGGAAATATCGGGAAGGAATAATAAAAATATACCGATGCCACCGAGCAGCAATCCGGTTAAAATCGATTTGCTGCTGAAATTTTCTTTCCAATTCCTTCTATCCAATAGTACAAACCAAAGGGGTGCCGCAGAAATGATGATGGCCACCCAGGCACTCCCCACATATTGTTCTACAAAAATCACGATGCCATTTCCCAGAAATAAAATTAAAAATCCACTGATCGCTGCGGATTTGATTGCATCCCGGTCAAATAGATTTTCTTTTTTCAAAGCGGCCCAGATCATCATAATAACGCCGGCCACGATAAAACGAAAACTACCTAAGATGAAAGGGGGAAAACTATGCAGGGCAATGCTGATAAAAAAATAGGTCGATCCCCAAACAATGTAAACTGCAAAAAAAGCAAGTATCACCGACAATGATCCGTTTTTTTGTGTACCAGGAAGGTTCATTTTTTTGTTTTAAAATAACCATTGAGATACTTCAAAGTTAAAAGGATATTTCGTATTTTACTTACGAAATAAATGAAATATAGTAGATCTACCTTCGATAGTAAGCTGATTCAATTAAATCACCGTTCATATGGAACTAGACAAAACAAGTTGGTCGATTCTGGCCTGCCTCCAGGAAAATGCCCGTGCCTCTTTTGCAGACATTGGAAGAGAAGTGGGTTTGTCGGCTCCGGCCGTGGCGGAACGTATGATCAAATTCGAAGAGGCGGGCATTATACAGGGTTACAGAATCGATGTGGATTATGAAAAAACCGGCTATTCTTTAAAAGCCTTTATTACGTTCACGGCTCACTATGGAAAATTTAACGCGTTTATAAATTATATCGACCGGCTGGACGAAGTATTGGAATGTCATCGGGTTACCGGCAACTTTTGTATTTTTCTAAAAGTGGTGGTGAAAAATTCCGGTCATCTGCAACAACTGCTCACCAGTATGATGGAATACGGGGAGACAACGACCTCGGTAATTTTATCGAGCCCCATCACACACCGCATTTTTAAAGCTCACGAAGAGAAGGCTAAAGGAAAAGGTCGCGCTGTAAAAAGCCGCCTGGTATAACCGAATAGGGTGTTAGATCCTGAATACCTTCTCCACGCAATACTTCTTCGTCGATGTAGTGATTGCCCGTTGTCGTTTTAGAATCTTTTTGTAAAATATAAAAAGCAGCATCAGCTACGATCTCGGGTTTGCGGCTGCGTTGAACAAACTGATCCCCTCCCAGTAAGTTTTTTACGGCAGAGGTTGCAATAAAAGTGGCAGGCCAAAGAGTATTGGAGGCGATACCATCATTTTTAAATTCTTCCGCCCAGGCCATCGTCATAATACTCATATTATATTTGCTCAGGGTGTAGGCCAGATGCGGCTTGAACCATTTCATATCGAAGTTGAGCGGCGGCGACATGGTCAGAATATGCGGATTGGAAGAGTTTTTCAGCAGGGGATAGGCGTATTTGGTAACCATAAAGGTTCCCCGTACATTGATATCGTACATCAGATCGAACCGTTTGGGTTCTATTTTTTCTGTATTAGCAATGCTAATCGCCGAAGCGTTGTTGATGAGTATGTCGATGCCTCCGAAAGCGGCGGCTGTTTTTTCCATTAGCTCCTGAATGAGTTTTTCGTCGCGTATATCACAATAAACGCCCAATCCTTTTCCACCCGCAGCGTCCACTTCGGCAGCCGTGGAATAAATGGTTCCCCCGAGTCGCTCATCTTCTACAATTGACTTGGCTGCAATTACAATATTGGCACCTGCTGCAGCGAGTTTCAAGGCAATTGCTTTGCCGATACCCCTGCTGGCTCCGGTAATCAAAACCGTTTTGTTTTTAAAGTCCATAGCCGTTGATCTTGTTCATGACCACCCAAAAAGATGGCATGAAGTATGTATTTATGCTCATAAAGGTAATACGATGCCCCGTTATTCTAATTGCTATTTCGTTTTTCATTTGTCATCTGTCAATAACGCGATTCCTAAACCAACACCGGAATGGCCACCGGTTGAACCAACGCCCATACCACCGGAAACAGAACCTTCTACACCGGTTTCTCCGGTCACTGCCGGACATTTCACAGCATATTCTTTTATACTCAATTAGCGCTTGCCGGTCCTGAAGTATTTATATTTGGACCGGTTATGCAGTACTACATTGGAATAGATATTGGAACGACGGCCGTAAAAACGGTGGCGTTTTCTGCAGCGGGTAAAGTTCTCGGAGAACAGACAACCGGATATCCAATCCATCATCCTTTTCCGGACTGGAGTGAACAGGATCCGGAAGAAATTTTTCGGGCCGTCGTGCAAACTGTAGAGGATTTGCTGCAGGATATGGTTCCGAATCTTCCCAACGCTGTTGGATTTAGCTCCGCCATGCATAGTTTGATTGCGGTTAATGAAACAGGGCAAGCCATTTCGCCCTGCATCATCTGGGCCGATAACCGCGCAGCGACTTTCGCAGAAAAAATAAAAATCGATCATCTTGCAAAAGAATTTTATACCCGAACCGGTGTACCGGTTCATCCGATGTCACCATGTTTTAAGCTGTTCTGGATAAAAGACAATCAATCGGCGATTTTTCAAAAAGCATTTAAATTTATTGGCATCAAGGAATTTATTTTTTACCGGCTATTCGGAATTTTTACGGTCGATGTTTCGATCGCCTCGGCGACCGGACTGATGAACGCAGAAACCGGCCGGTGGGATTCATGGGTGATGGATCAACTGGGGTTAACCGATGAAAAGCTTTCGGATATTGTTGAAATAGACACTGTTTTTTCTTCCCCACTTTTATTTCCGTCCCTGAGCCATACAGCCTTTGTGATCGGGGGTAGTGATGGGGCGATGGCCAATATCGGTGCCACCGATGAAGCGGGCACCCTCGTTATTACTGTCGGTACAAGCAGTGCCGCCCGTGTGATTACTGATCACGAACAGATGGATGCAGAGATGCGTACATTTTGTTATCGCCTCAAACCCCGTAGCTGGCTGGTGGGCGGCGCAAGTAACAATGGCGCCATCGTATTGCAATGGTTAAAAGATAATTTTTTTCTTTCGGCAGAACCGGTCGCGACCTTTTCTCAAAAGGCCGAGACCGTTCCACCGGCGGCTGACGGACTGATTTTTCTTCCCTACCTATTGGGTGAACGGGCTCCGTTATGGAATTCGAAAGCCAAAGGTGTGTTGTACGGCATCCAGATGAAACACGGACGGGCCGACATGATCCGGGCCACGATGGAAGGCGTCATTTTTTGTCTGTATTCCATTAGCCAGCCATTGTTTGAAAAAACAGCGATACATAAAATTTATGCCAGCGGCGGATTTGCCCGAAACGAATTGTGGTTGCAGATCCTGTCGGACACTTTTAATTTGCCGGTCGTGCTGGGAGAAACTATTG